>CAMYVI010000107.1 GCA_947302185.1 uncultured Lachnospiraceae bacterium | reverse complement strand
AACCCCTGTTTCCGCCGTGAGAGGGCGGCGTCTTAACCGCTTGACCAACCGGCCATGTCCTGCGACTTGCTTATATTAACACTTGAAACAGATTTAGGCAAGTGTTTTTTTATAATTTCTTCAATTGTTATTAAATCTTTTTCTTTAAATCTCCGGCGCAGGCCATGCCTGCGCCGGAGACAAGATTCAATATTCATTTTCCGGCGGATTGGAAACGTGCACTGCGAAAGGCGCCTTGGCGCCGCACACGGCGCAAGAATGTCAGGACGTTCCTGAATTTATGATTCACTCACACAGTATGCCGGATTGCGGTTCGAATCAAAGAACGATGCAACATCATAAATGCCGAGTGCATCAAAGTCATATGAATATGTCTCATGCGACGGAGTCCCCGGCGTAATAGCATTATACATACTGACACCATCCAGGGCGACGCGGCCGGTACGCACATAATTCGTTCCGAATTCGGTCCAGCCGATGTTTCCGTCGACGTTGCAGAAGATATCGAAACCCTGCTCCTTGAAATATGTGAACTTGGGATTATCCGCGGTATAACCCATTACCGGTCCGATATCCGCACCGAAAGCAAAAATGATTTTATTTGTCTCGCCGACACATTTTCCTACAGCCGTCTTCCATCTCTCATGATCCTGCTGAAGCTGCTCGGGAGTTGCATCCGTAGCGTTTCTGTGTCCGTAGGTGTGGCTGGCAAATGTCCACCCGTTAGCTTTCATAGCATCAGCTATCTTTGTAGCCTCGGCAACATCCGTATCATAATCGTACTCAGGATGATTTCGAAGGAATGCCTTCTGTGCTTCGTTCAGGTCCGCACCTTCCGGTCCTTCCTTATAATAATCGTTCGTGCGGTATCCGAAAATGCCGTTGTATCCGGTAAGCGCAACGGTAGGTTTCGCGCCGTGATAAGAGAAATCGGGGTGTTCCTTAATAAAGGTATCTATCCTCGGAACCATGTCGTAATCTCCGATTTTGACCTGTCCGTCAAGGTCCGTGAACAGGCATTTTACTTCTCCGTTCTCATCGATCACGAGTTTGTCGGCGTAACCCTGCGCTCCGTTCTCTCCGTATGAATGATAATAACTCAGGTCATCCTCAGACATAATGAGAGGCTTTTTTCCTTCCGGAAGATACAGATTGGTATTTTTACTTATTGTTACCGATCCATCAGCGTTGGTCGTTGATACAATAAGATCATCCAGACTGATTAAAACATAACCGGCGTTATACATATCCTGCATCATAGTATCGAATTCACCGACAGTAGTCATCGCCTTATTGTTCTTCTCCACTCGTTCTTCCGTACACGTCTCGGACGCAATAAGACCCCTGTAATCATTAATCAGTGAATGAAAGAAAACATGCGGTGTTGTTGACACCTCCACCGGAGTACATGCGTTCTTCGCTGTTGTTATATTATTAATTTCCGCAGTCAGATCTCCGTCGGACTCATATCCCGGGAAAGATTGAATCGTCGCGATAGCCGCGTCATAATCATACTGGGCAGCCTGAAGCCGGGCGTAATCGAGCACGCCTTCCTTTGTACTGAGATCTGCTTTTGCAGCCGCAGCGGAAACGTATGACTGAGAAGGTTCCTCCGTAACGGTTCCCTGAACCGAAACATCATCACTTCCGCCGGCTGCCGTTCCGTCTGCTCCGGTATCGATACCTGAAACAGAAGACTCGGTGCTTCCCTGATCACTCTTCTTTGTGAGCCGGCGGGCAATAGCAATAATCACCACAAGTACCAGAACCAGCAGAACAAGGACAACTCCTCTTGCAATGAGTGCCTGTCTTCTCTGTCTTCTTCGTCTTTCCTCTCTTCTCTTTTTACGTTTTCTTCGCTCTTCTAAATCATCGTACTGCTGTGCCATACATAATTCCTCCTTAACGCCTTATAATTCATACTTCCCATTCTCATAGGTTCCCCTGTCTCGGTTGATAACAAGGCGGAAGCTCGAAACCTTTTCTCATCAGATTACATATTGCCATCACGGATGCCTCGTTATTCTCAACTCTCCGTCACGATGCATACATAAAGCCTTGCGGTCTTCTGCTGTCTAACTCCGGTCCGAAATTTCCGATACCGAGAGCATTGAAAATTCCTGCAGTATTGCCATCCTGATTATAAGTGATCAGATTATACGGAGTAAGACCGTACCTGGCAGAGCACATATAATCGACCCCAAATATTTCGCGGGCAAAAACTCCTCTGCTCCCGGTACAGAAATAATGATATCCTTCACTCGTGTAATACTTATATTTGTCATTATTTGACTGATAATCACCCGGCGTATCCGAAATATCGCTGTCATGTGAAAAGACAAATATATCCGTCCTGCCGATTATCGGTTCAACAGATGCTTTCCATTTCTCATTATCTGTTTTAAGGTCGGCCAGCTTGGATGTACCTACAATTCTGTCACCCCATGTTTTGTTTGCAAATTCGTATCCGGCATCAAGAAGAGCCTGAGCCACCTCTCTTGCTTGCGCCACTTCATTTTCATAATCAAATTCAGGATTATTTTTCAGCCACTTTTCCTGTAATTCCGTGAGACCGACACCCGTCTGATAAGAAGCGTCCGTTCTGTAACCGAATACACCGTTATAACCTGTCAAGGCCAGTGTCATGCGGGCACCGTTGTATGAGAAGTCCGGATGCCCCTTAATAAAAGACTCCAGGATAGGGACAGCATCATAATCGCCGATTTTCTCCTTACCCTCGGAATTAATGTACTGACACTTCAGATTTCCGTTCTGAAGAACGATTTTGGACGCAAAACCGATTCCCTCTGTCGTATGATGGTAATTCACATTATCCTCCGTGAGAAGAAGAGGCTTCCTGCCGTCGGGAAGCGAAAAATCCGAACGTGGAATAATGCGCAGACCGTTATCCGGTGTCTCCTCGGTAACGACAAGATCACGAATCCTTACGAGGGAAAAACCGGCGTCGTAGAGTCGGTTCAAAAGCTCGTTAAATTCCTTAGGCGTCAGGTTATTGCTGTTATTGACTGCCACTCTTCCTTCCGATGACAAAGAAGGGTCAAATCCCCGATTATCATTCAGCAACGGATAAATATAAAGATGGGGGACCTGCGTCACATCTACGATACCGTTCTCATTTATTAAATCATCCAGATAACTGACTGCCTCTAACTCGCTGTACTGGACCTGATCGATATCAGCCGTCTCAATGTTGGCTACTGCCTCAGGCCTGCTGTCTATTGTCACGACGTCCTGCCTTGTGCCGCCTGTAGTCCGTATTCTGATCACCAGAAAAATCACGATACCGACCACAGCTATAGCAGCTCCGATAAAAATCGAAGACACGAACTTCCTTACTTTTTCGTTATTCTTATTACGTCTTTTATTACCTGCCAAACTTGTTACCTCTTAATATGCTCAAACTTCCCGCCGCTGCAGTATTAAGTATTATAATGATAATACTGAGCTATACTCCATACAGGAAGTATAAGTTACTTTTTCTTCTCCTCTTCACTCGATGCCGACACACACAGATTATCCGCACTCGCATGGTCTTCGGAATATGCGTAGTATGTGCGGCCGTTGAAGCTCTCTACACTATAAAGAAGAATTCCGCCCTTCTGGCTCGTCTCGGCGTCATCAGTAACAGGGCTCGCCAGGTCTACCCGGATATCCTGTTCCTTGACCTCAAGATCCTCTGATAATCTTGCGATATAGGCTGCAGCGCCATCATATGACTGGCCGGGGTTGGCCACATCCGAGCTGTAATACAAGTTCCATCCCTTTTCGGTCTTTACCAAACCCGCCGGCTCCTGATCAGCGACACAGTCGAGGATAGTCTGAGGTGCTCCCCAGCTCCGTCCCAAATCCTTCGAAACATTCACCATAATGGAGGAGTTGGACTTGTCTCTCATTTCTTTTTCATATACCAGATATAAGTTCCCGTCATTGAAAGCCAGCTTTACATCTTCCAGGTTTCTGTACTCACTGGTCACCTGACTGAGATATTCGATTCTCTTTAAATCCCTGGTACAGTAACAGTTAATAGTATACTGTCCGTTATCATCGTCTGACTCGGAAGCATTCATTGTCCCATTGAGAAATGTCAGAGTTATGTAATACATACCGTCAATCTTTATGATTGCCGGATCTATCATAAAGTCGGCAGAATTGTTCGTCAGTATGACTTCCTGACTCTTTACTGTACCGTCATCATTCATATGAACGATTCCCAGTTCATAATGATGATTTGTATAAATTACGAGATTCTCCTCCGGAAGTACACTAAGCCAGTCGGATTCTATCTCAGTGTTTATGACCTCACCTGTCTGAAAATTAAGGGAAATCAATTTTCTGTTGATACAAGTCATAAGTATCTTATCTGACATGAGCTTTGCATCGCCGGCAGCTGACCGGTAGAATCGAAATACAAGTTCGGCTTTTGTCTCTTTTTTGTTCCCGCAGCCGGTCAGTATCAGGATTCCGGTCAGTACAAGCGCAAATATTAAGCGTGGAATACTTTTCATAAAAACTCCCAGCGTGTTTTCTGATTAATTTCCTGCTTCCGCCATACTTCACAGCGGGCATACGAAGACAGTATACCATCAGACTCAGCGTTTCTCAAGACACGAATACAAAACTTGAAAGCCTTCGTCTGTCTGCACCGCGTCCTTTATTCGGTCGATTTCTATAGAAGTCTCCTGTCTGGTTTTAACATAAAAGCCATGGGGAATATTTCTGTAGCATCTGCTTACGGTTTCTTCTGACAGTTCTGCCATAAAGGCGAGATGGCTTTCCAGGCGGCTGTCAATAACGGTATTCAGACTCGGTATACCCTGCCTGATATGCTCTATTGCGCTGTGTGTTATCTCCTTATCAATATCGTATCCGATACTGTTCCGATTGGCAGCCATGCTTGCAAGACAAGTCGTTCCGAGTCCCGCAAACGGATCCAACACGGTATCTCCCTCGATTGAATACATATTAACAAGTCGATACGGTATCTCAAACGGAAAAGAAGCGTTCCTTGATCGGCCCGCATTTGTTCCTTTAAGCGACTGCGATGCTCCTTTAATGTCCCAGAGATCTGAGAACCATACATTCCTTTCTTCCCAGAAATAGGCGCTTTTCCTCCTGAGTTCCTTTTCTTTTTCGCTGAATATCCTTTTGTCTCCTTTTCTGAACACTAAAATGTATTCGTGCTCATAGGTGACATAGGCTCCGGCGGGATACATTCCCGAACCCATGAACTTATTCGGTGCATTGGACTGCTTGCGCCAGTGAATATCCGGAAGGTTGCAATAATTCATGCTCATAAATGAATTGATTACCTGAGCGTGGTTGGAATAGAGCTGAAATCTCCTGCCTGTTGTTCTTGCGGCGTCACCTATATTGATACAGGCAAAACCTCCGCCGGCAAGTACCCGGTCACACTCATGCCATACACGATCGAGAATACTGTGCATTTTTCTGAAGGCAGTACCCCCGTCTTCTGTTTCCAGAGCTTTGGATATTTCGGGATCCTGCATGGCGAACATGTCATCCCACATACTGACCATAGGATAAGGCGGCGACGTTACTATCAGATTTACACTGCCGTCCTCAACAGAAGACATATCACTGCTGTCACCGGCATATATTTTATGTGTTGTCATATCTTTGTATCAGCCTCCGAAAATCGTCGTCATTCCTCCCGGCAGTGCTCAGGAATGCCAAATCATGCCTTTTCCCATCTTCAGTCTCCGCTACCAGTATGCGCTGGTCACCAAAGAAGCCGTTTTTCTTTGTACAGTCGTACATCCGGATTATCTCATCTGTTCTGTATGCCCTGCCGTGTCCTTTGACGATAAGGTAGTTTTTCCCTTGTATAACACGGCCTTTCAGGAATCTGTCCCCGTCTTGAAAATCTTCCAGAAGCCTGTCCAGTGATCCGTCCTTTTCAATGCTCCTGACAAATGCGGAAGCTTCATTATAACTCCCCGACCAGTTCACAAATGCAATACTCGCCGGAATAAGAAACATGATTCCGGGTACTCCGACACGAATCAATGTAATTATACCGATCAGACCAAACACCGCGAACATTCCCAGGAAAACGATATCGACCTTCCGAAGATATCTGATCAGTTCCTTTCTTAACATATTTCTCTCCCATCCGTCTACCGTTTTGTTTAATCCAATATTAGGACACTTATCTCCAAAACTCAAGCGGGATTGTTTCTGACTCAGCGGAAACGCTTACGCGCCGCGCATGTCGCGTCAAGAACGCCGAGGCGTTCTTGAATTGCAGCACAGTCAATTATGCCTTTCATGCTAAAGACATGTGAATTATGTGTCAGATACTGACTCCGAGTCGTAAAAAGCTTGGTTTCAAAGATGTAATAATTACATTTTTAATGCTATAATCACCCGTAAAGAATCAAGAATGTGAGACAAGTTCCGTTTCCGTGCGTCTCCTTACGTCACGGAAATTCTGCGCCGAATTACATTTTTACAGGAGGAAGTATGAGCAAAACAATAAGGATCCGAAACCTGACCATCGGACCGGGAACTCCTAAAATCATCGTTCCTATTGCCGGCGTTACAAAAGAAGAGATTCTTTCTCTTGCAGAACGCGTCAAAGATGCGAGCCCCGATCTCATCGAGTGGCGTGCAGACTGGTATGAGGATACATCGGAGTTCGATAAGGTCCAAGATATCATGAGATGTCTCAGAAGTGTCATGGGTGAAATTCCGATTCTCTTCACGTTCCGCAGCGCAGGGGAAGGAGGAGAAAAAGATATCGACAGAGAGCGCTATGCAAGTCTGAACAGGAGGGCAGCCGCGTCAGGTATCGTTGACCTGATAGACGTGGAATCTGCTGCGGGCGACGAAATCGTTAAAGAGCTTATCGCGTACGCACATATGAATGACGTAAAGGTCGTTGCCTCAAGTCATGATTTTCATAAAACACCTGAAAAAGATGCCATCGTATCACGCCTGAGAAAGATGAATGAGCTGGGATGCGACATACCTAAGATTGCTGTCATGCCCACATGCAGAGCAGACGTCATTACACTGCTCGACGCAACACAGGAAGCCGATTCGGTCATCGACAAACCGATCGTCACAATGTCAATGTCAGAAATCGGTCTTATCAGCCGTCTTGCAGGTGAGACATTCGGTTCCGCCCTTACTTTCGGCGCAGTAGGTAAAGCTTCCGCACCCGGACAGATGAATGCAGAAGACCTGCGAACGATCCTTGATTTGATACACTATAACTCAAGAACGCATCGCCGTTCGTAAAGCGGCACCGCGGCGCCTTCCACTGCACACATCTGCGATCGGCCGGAGGCATTCATTTAAAGATAAATCCAGGCAAATGTGATAGCCGTTCCCTCATTGAATGCACGGAGATTCCAATTGCCTCTCAGCAAATTCATTCGGAGAGAAAGTATTATGAACAGATTAGAAGAAATCAGAAATAGTATTGAACTGTGTGACGATCAAATCATCGACGCGCTGACGAGACGCATGGAATGCATCAAAGCGATCATAGAATACAAGTGCGAAAACCACATGGCAATATTCCAGCCTGATCAGGAGGCGAAACAGCAAAAAAAGCTGGATGAAAGGTTTTCCGGACATCCTTTCAAGGATGAAATGGAAGACGTATTCCGGATTATTACGGAAAACAGTAAGAAAGTCCAGGCAAAGATACTTTTTCCGAAGAACATAGTCCTCATCGGTTTTATGGGCGCAGGGAAAACTTCTCTTGCATCTTATCTGGCAGAACAGCTCTCAATGAAAGTTGTTGAGACAGATCAGGAAATCATTCGACGCGAAGGTATGAGCATATCTGAGATTTTCGACTTATATGGGGAGAATCATTTTCGGGAGGTAGAGAGCGAAGTGATCCGTGATGTCGGCGCGGGACATCAAATGGTCATCTCCGCGGGCGGCGGAGCTGTCATGAGAGATGAAAATGTTGAAAATATGAAAAAAAGCGGTATCATTGTCCTGCTCACAGCCAGTCCCGCAGCTATTCTTGACCGCGTTAAGACAAGCATGGACAGGCCGCTCTTGAACGGCAACATGACCGAAGAGTATATCGCTTCTTTGATGGAGAGGCGCCGAAGAAGGTACGAGGATGTCGCGGATTACAGAATTGATACGACAGACAAGACAATTCCGGAAGTATGCGAAACTATTATCACTGCGCTGTCAGAAGGATATTTCTCGGATTGAGAGTCAGAAAAAGGGCTTTCGCATCCTGTGCGAAAGCCCTTTATTCATACAGTTTCGGAAC
>CAMYVI010000106.1 GCA_947302185.1 uncultured Lachnospiraceae bacterium | reverse complement strand
GCCATGATCCGGACATGATGAATTATGCGCAGTCGATTGATGTTTTCAGAATCTATGCCGAAATGGTTACATCTGACAGCAGACATTTTTCTGAAGATGGGGAGAAGTATTTCTGTGCGTATGCGGCACGTAAGGATGGACATGTATTTTCTCACAGCCATGAGGAGATTATGGAACGTTACGGAAGCAGCATCGTAATGCAGGAAGAGATGCCGCCGATAGACTGGCCATCGATGGGAAGATATGTATATATGGCAAAGTTCAGGGAAAAAACGGAGATGGACGAGTATTTTGCATATGTCCTTTCGTAGAAAATCCGGAGAATTCAAGACGTCTCGGCGTTCTTGACGCAACATGCGCGGCGCGTAAGCGCCGCGCATGTCTGCGATCCGCCGGAGGCTTTTATTCTTGATCCCAATATTCAACTGAGATACCACTTCTGTGCCTTTGTTGCCGAAGCATTCTTCGCCACAATATTTGTTCCGTTTAAAGTATTGTTACTGATCAGATGCAGCACCGTACCAAGCGCATTGATGAGCGTCACCGTTCCGTCAGAGTTTCCGGTAATTTTCCACCTCTGACCGCTCTGAGCTGCCCATTTGCTCTGAATAACATTCGCCCCGTTAGTCTTCGTGTTTCCCCTGACCGTAAGGCACATCCCTGAGTTCATATTGACGAGTCGGTAGTATCCGCCGCCGCTATACATGATTTTGAACTTTTTCGCGTTCGTATTGCTGTAAGAATACAGATTTACATTGGCGTCATCCTCTTTAGAAGAAGATGCGATGTTGAGCGCAAAGCTCCTGTCCTTGGAAGCCCTGACTGCATAAATGCCGTCAAAGGAAGCATTTACGGCAGATGTCTCTACAAAAAAGAAACGCTGAAGACCTGAGCTGGCAGTCTCGGCCATAGAAAGTGTCGTTCCCTTGACTGCGGAAATGTCGGACATCGCGACGGAATAGCCTGTCACGGAATTGATGACTGCAAATGAATTATCCGACTTTCTCGACAGCTTCCAGTTCTGAGCCGGTCTCGCTGTCTGGTCGTATGAGACAAGACCTGCCCCCACTGCCGTGCTGTTCTGCTGCACCGCAAATGCCAGCTCGCACTTGGCGTTGATTAACTTCCATGTACCGTCAGAATTCTTTACTGCCTTGAACTTCATTGCCTCGGAACTGCTTCGGTCCGTTATATACAGCTTTGTATTGTTGACCATCCTACCGGAAAAGGGACAGACAGCCGTCTTTGAGTTATTCTTCGGGATGAGCAGATAGGTCTTCCCGCTTACAAGGCTGCTCACGCAGTTCACGATTTCAAATGTCTTAATACGGGTTCCCGTGTAACCCCCTATTCCGGTTATTGTAACAGTCGCTTTACCCGGACTTATGTTATCTGAATACTCAACTTTGTAGTCCTTGTCTTTATTAAGTGTGACTCCGTTTACTGTAACTGCAGGTGTCGGAGTATACGCTTTTCCCGAATAACCATAAGAAAGACTGATTCCCGAAACCGATGCAGTGCTGATATCAATCGGTACGATTTGGAATGTCACAACACAGCTTATTATCAACAGCTTTTTCAGTATTATAGCCATCTGCCTTTTCTCCTCTTTTTGCTGCCATCACTGTAATGAATAGAAAAAAGTTCCTTCGCAGATACTAACTCAATAATTGCATATTTTTGCCGGTCACACAATGCAAAGAAAGGAAAAATATGATAAACGTGTTACTTTTCACTGATAACAGATTATGAAACGGTTATTGAGCGTTTCCCGGTTATATTATAAAATATTACTTATTATCTGACTGTCGAAACAGCTGAATGTGAGTTCCGCAGGAAGCAAATCGAAGTCAGACAGATTAAGACGGCTTACAGACTAAACGAAGGGAAGACGCATAAATTTTGCTGTACATTATGAGCGAAAAGAATGAAGCAGATATCTTGCGTCATATTTAAGAACAGGGAAATAGGAAATTATGTATACTACGTTCGAAGAAGAATTAAACAGGAACGGAAAGCTCGTCTACACTAATGTCGGTGTCAGTATGCTTCCCCTTCTCCGTCAGGGCAGGGATGTGATGGTGATTGAAAAAGCCGATGTTTACAGACCTCTCGATGCGGTCCTTTTCAGGAGAAAGGGTGTGAAGGGCAGAGGCGCCTATGTCCTTCACCGCATTCTGAGAATCATGCCTGACGGGAGATACTGGATCGTAGGTGACAATTGCATTAAAGGTGAACTCGTAGAACGCGGGAATATTCTGGGCGTTCTGACCGGCGTATCTCGTGACGGGAAGCTGATCAAAAATACTGATTTCAGGTACCGCGCCTACGTCAGGCTGTGGTGCGCGCCTTACCAGCTGCGCTTTTTCATTTTGAGAATGAACCGTTATGCGAAGAGGATCCGGAGGTTTGCTTCAAAGATTAAACGGATATGACTTAGAAAGAACCGTCCCTGACAGAGGAGAATAAGAATGAACGTTGGAATCGTTGCCTGCTCGAACGGCCTGAATATAGAGAAGAGAGGGCAGATTGAAGCCCTGGATGCAAAGCTCAAGACCTATGGCATGCATGCTGTTTGTTCCCCGCACATTTATGCCGGGAACGGAGTGTCCTCCGGTACTGCCGGTGACCGAGCGAAGGCTTTGATGGATTTTTATCTCGATGACAACATCGGGGCGATTTTTGATGTGTCGGGAGGAGATATTGCAAATGAAATTCTCCCGCATCTCAACTATTCCGTTATCGCCGATGCAAGAAAGCCCTTTTGGGGATACAGCGATCTGACGACGGTCATAAACGCTGTTTATGCATGTTCAAATGTATCATCTTATCTTTATCAGGTCAGAAATCTGATAAAAGACCAGGCAGCGGTTCAGCAGGCGCGATTTGCGGAGTATGCTGCGTATCCCCAAAGAAAGGGACAGCTTTTTGATCTTCGTTATGAGTTCCATCAGGGAAGTGAGATGGGCGGAATTGTTATCGGAGGAAATGTGCGATGTCTGCTGAAACTTGCAGGTACGCCTTTCTGGCCGGATATGAAAGATAAGATTCTGCTCCTTGAAGCTCTTGGTGGAGGTGAAGGGCAGCTTCGGACCTATTTCTCTCAGCTTGAGCAGCTGGGTACATTCAATCAGGTCGCAGGGATACTTCTCGGGACATTTACCAAGTTTGAGGAAAGCCGGACGGGAGTGACGGTCACTGAGATATTGAAGCAGCATTTGCCTGATGGCTTACCTGTGGCAAGAACACCGGATATCGGACATGGAGCGGATGCGAAAGCAATTGAGATCGGAGCTTTTATGGAGTTCATGCGATAGTAACTATTATAGCTTACAGTGACTGTGTTAAGAAAGATGCGAACAGGACATGAACTATAAGAAAGAAAGAGATTCAAAAAAAGCAGGAACGACACACACTCTGCCGATACCCGGCCAGAGGATCGTGCGGTCAGTCATCGCGGCAGTTTTATGTGTCGTTATATATTTCGTGCGGGGCAGGAACGGCGCCCTGTTTTATTCCGTCATTGCCGCACTTCAATGCATACAGCCGTATACAGCCAATATGCTTAAGGTAGGAAGGAACAGGATTATCGGTACGCTCGTGGGTGCTTTCTGGGGAGCAGTTGTTCTCTTCGGTGCGCTCTGGATCTCAGGCGGAGAAATTGCGTATGAGCATACCCTTATCTATTATTTAATTCTCGCCTTATTCATCGGAATTGTACTCTACTCTACGGTAATCCTGAAAGTAACGCAGTCTGCTTATTTTTCCGGAGTTGTGTTCCTCAGCATCACGCTCAATCATATTGGAGACGCCAATCCCTACCTGTTCGTATTCAACAGAACTCTGGACACAATTATCGGCGTCGGCGTTGCGGTGCTGGCGAATTCGATACATTTTCCGAGGAACCGTGACCGGGAGACTCTATTTGTCTCGGGGGTCGACCATGTTCTCTTTCGGGAAGACCGCAATCTGTCCCCGTATACAAGGGTGCAGCTGAATCGTTTTATTCAGGATGGCATGAGGTTTTCTGTCTCTACGAAACAGACGCCTGCGACGGTCCGGGAACTGACAGAAGGAATAGGGCTTCGCCTGCCGATTATTGCCATGGACGGGGCCGTTATCTACGATATGAACTCGCAGACGTATCTTCACACTGTGACCATGGAAAGAAAGCTTGCAGGGGATATCACGGAGTTCTTTCTCGAAGAGAGGATGCCGTTTTTGGTCAGTAAGGTGGAAGAGAATCTTCTTGTAATTTATTGCCGGGGATTCAAACTGAACAGTTCGGAAATGACGGAAAACAGCGCTCAGGATGCGATAAACACCCTGTACCTTAAAAAGAAGAATTCACCGTACAGAAATTATGTTAATACGGAGGAGGATATAGTAGACAATGTCCTGTATTTCCTGATCATGGACCGAAGGGAAAACATAGAAAGAATTCATGAGAAAATAACGAAGCAGCCATGGGCAGACAGGGTCAAAGCGGTATTCGATACCTTTGACTGCAGGGAAGGTGAGCTGATTCTTCGAATCTATTCCGGCGACGCAACAAGGAGAGCTATGCTCGAGGAGCTGCGTCGTTATACCGGAGCTCCGCGTACGATTTTTTTCAGTAATGATCCTTCAGAGTGTGATGTGGTCATACCTGATGCCGGAGGCGGACATATGGTCAAGGAGCTTAAGAAGCGATATGAGCCCGTTTCGCTTGCGGGTTGGAAGAATATAATACATTTTTAGGTATATGATGATTACTGGATTGTAGGAGTGCGTAAGCACGGAACGATTCGCCGTGCCTGAGAATGAGCCGGTTACTTAAAAAAAATAATTTTCAAATGGATTATTATATAGCAAAGTCCATACAGAGGGACTCGTGTTATGGCAAAATAAGATTATCAAACAACAGGGAGTCCGAAATAAAAGAAAGGGAGATACACATGAGTGCTTACATTGTAATCGATTTGGAAATGTGCAAAGTTCATTTTAACTACAGTGAATACAGACGCAGACACGAAATCGTTCAGATCGGTGCGGTCATGTTGAATGAGGCATATGAAGTGATAGGGGACTTTTCGACATATGTGAGTCCGGAATACGGAAAGATTGACTACTTTATCTCATCTTTGACCGGAATCACGGAAAAGGATATCAAGAATGCTCCGAGACTCGCCGAAGCACTTCAGAGCCTGTTTCTCTGGATTGGAAATCGGGACGTCCGCTTCTACGCCTGGAGTGAAACAGATTATAATCAGCTGAAGGGAGAGATAACGGAAAAAGGGCTCGACGCGGAAGCGGGACTCCATGCAGAAAAAGGTTTTGATGCGAAAAAACTTGCCTGTGTACTGGATTCGAAAAACTGGGTGGATTACCAGAAGGTCGTCAACGAACGGTTTAAAATCGGCAGAGCGCTCTCACTGGCCGATGCGCTTACGATGACGGATCTTGAGCCGGAAGGCCGCCTGCATGACGGGCTGGCAGACGCCTGGAATACCGCAAGGATGATTTCAAAACTTCAGCAGGATCCGGACTTCCGGTTCCCGATAGACAAGCTCCGCGAAGAGGAAAAGAAGTCCGAACCGCTGACGACATCTCTCGCAAGCCTGCTTCAGGGAATTGTTCTGGAGCCGGCCTGAAATTAAGCACATACGTCGCTTGTATAGTGAACGTGTAATATAGGGACGGGATATCCGGTTCACAAGTCTGTTGTATACCGGATACCCCGTCTTTCTCTGCGAGTATTTCCGTAAAGTGTGCTTGAAAATAAGATGAGTTCCTGTTTAGACGGAGATATTTAGAGAAATGCAATCAGACCAGGTGATAGTCCCTGACACACTTCTTCAGCGCTTCTGATACTGTACTGAAGTTCACTCCGGATTGAGCAGCTTTACTGCAGTCCATCCACAGATTATGCCCGGGAGGACAATCTTTCACCTGATCTGTACGTCCGAGGAACGATAGAAGTTCCCGGGTGATCTCGAACATTGACTGATCCGTCTCACTTCCGAAATTGTAGACGCCGCCGGGGAGCTTCAGGACGGCGGGCATAGCCTCGGCGACTTCCCTGAGATAAGTTACTCCCCGATATTGGTTCTTGCTGAAGGTCACCTGTCCGTCAAGCACATTTTGAATGTAGTTCCGTCTTTCGGACATGCAGTCATACATCCATTCTGCCCTGAGCATGACGGCGTTCGGATCGATGTCGAGAACACGTTTTTCCATTTCAAGTTTATGCTCAGCATAAATATTTCCCGGAACTGCGTCTGCTTCGACATATGGACCTTCCGAATCACAGCCCGTGTATACCTGGTCGGAGCTGAAACAGACGAGTTTTCTTCCGCCTGAGGCACGGGCAATCATAACGGGCAGAGAGACATTTGCTCTGTAAGAGAGGTCGGGGTTATCCTGACAGGCGCGGGTGTCGGAATTGGCGGCAGTGTGAATGATTGCATCCGCATTGCTCTCTTCAATTACTTTTCTTATAAAGTCTTCCGTGGCATCTCTCAGCGATGGGGCCGGTATGATGTCTTCTCTGTACATGTTCAGGATGCGGCTTCCTACAAAGCCGTTCGGTCCGGTCAATAATACTTTCATGGCTATCCTTTCTTTTTTCAGAGTCCATTGTTACGCATGCTTAGGCACGGCGGATCGCAGACGTGCATTAAGGAAGGTGCTTCGCACCATGCGCGGCGCGGCAAGAACGCTGAGGCGTTCTTGATTCAATTCTCTCCAGCTTTGCAGCAATCCTCAGGTTTCTCTGTGTCGGCAGATTATCGAACTGAATCGTATAAAATCCGCCTTTAACATCCACTGCGGCAATCGTTCCCTCGCGGAAAACTTCATGCAGCACGCGCGTTCCGACGTCAAATAAATCCGACAGCTTCTCCAGCCGTGCCTCATCGGTTGTAACGAACTGCTTTGCCTTCTCTGTCAATTCTTTTTCCGGAGGATTCAGGGCTATTATGTTGCCTTCTCCGCACTCGGCAATGAAACGGGAAGGATACTTGAAGAGATTATCGTTTGCAATTCCTTCACTGTCAGTCAGTGCGAGATATGTCTTTGCCCTGGTCATGGCGACATACATGAGCCGACGTTCTTCATCCATCTCTTCAGGCATGAGGACTTTTCGTGACGGGAAAATTCCTTCCGACAGTCCCATGATAAAGACCACAGGGTACTCCATACCTTTAGCTGTGTGAACCGTCATCAGTTTGACGGTATCCTGTTTTTCTTCCTTATCAAGATTCGTGAAAAGTGCGATTTCATTCAGAAACTCGACAAGCGTCATATCCGGATCCTCGCCTGCCGCAGCTACTGAGCGCTTGAATTCCGCTATATTATCCAGCCTTTCCTGATCGCCCTGTACACGCAGGTATTCTTCATAGCCGGACAAGTCCATGATTTGCTGCAGGATATCCGTAAGGAAATTGTGATCCCTGTCAAATGGCATCGCAAAGCTGATTACTTTGCGATGCTCCGCCATCCGCTCACGAACAGTTTCGATAGCATTCACGTACCGCTTTGCTCCCGTTCCTCTGAATTCCGGGTCTTCGAGCGACAGTTTCAGGGCTTCATACAGGGAGATGCGATGCTTATCGGCAACATTTGACAGGAATTCAAGCTTTTTCCTGCCGATTTTGCGTGCGGGAAGGTTGACTGTCCGCCTGAAAGCGACGTCATCCGCCTGGGTGAGCATTCGCAGGTAGCATACAACATCTTTTATTTCTTTCCGGCCGTAAAAGGCAACTCCACTGTAAATCGTGTAAGGAATCTTTGCTTTGATGAATGCTTCTTCAATTGCGCGTGAAAGGTAGTGGGCACGATAGAGGATACCTATATCGGACAGTTTGCCGCCGGAAGACGTATATGCCCGGATCATCTTTGCGGTCCAGTCTGCCTCTTCCTTCGGGTTCGGGGCATGATACCAGACCGGACAACCGTACCGGTCCGGAATTTTCTCTGAATCCGGGGTATCATATACTCCCGGGTCACCGCATTGCTCGGGAATATCCCCCGTATCTCTGTCTGAGAACCAAACCGGTACAGATAGCTCACTTGCAGGACGCCGATGTGCGATAAGTGTTTTGGGGTATCTCAGCTTATTGTGTGAAATTAATTCATCCGAAGCAGTCAGAATCTCGGGTACCGATCGATAATTTCGACTCAGTACGATTGTCTTGGCATCCTTAAATTGTTTGTCGAAGTCGAGGAACAGCTTCATGTGGGAGCCGCGCCAGGTGTATATCGTCTGGTCCGGGTCCCCGACAATGAACAGATTCCGGTGCAGTCCGGACAAAGTCTTCGCAATTCCATACTGCTTTGCGGAGACATCCTGGAATTCATCTACCATGACATATTCGCAGCGGT
>CAMYVI010000105.1 GCA_947302185.1 uncultured Lachnospiraceae bacterium | reverse complement strand
ACATGAAGCACACCTCCTTCATCTAAAACTCGCCAGATTCGGCGCCGGAGCCTGCAGGCTCAGGACTTACAGCCCCTCTGTGCGGCATACTCAGATATATTAGCACGGAAGAATTCATTTGTAAACCATCAAATTTCGTAAATATTCGATTTTTCTGAAGAGCAGAACTATTTCGCGGCAAGTGATTTTTTAGCCGTTTGTCTTCTGACCGTAGTAAGCATCGGGTCCGTTTTTTCTCCTGTAGTGTTTATCGAGAACATACTGCGCCATCTGTGCCTGCGGGTTCAGTAAAAGTGTACGGAGATTCATATCGGCGACCTGCTCCATGACGACCGCATGATAGACCGATTCTGCCGCGTCTTTACCCCAGGCGAACGGACCATGGTTCCTTACAAGGATTCCGGGGATGCTCAGAGGATCATATCCTCCATCCTGAATATGTTCAACTATCACATGACCGGTGTTTTTTTCATAATCACCGAAAACTTCTTCGGAAGTCAGTTCTCTGGTGCATGGAATGTCACCATAGAAATAGTCGGCATGTGTCGTGCCGAGGGCTTTGATCGGTACACCTGCCTGTGCGTGAGAAACTGCATTTACGGAATGAGTGTGCGTCACCCCGCCGATATTATCAAATGCACGGTAGATTTCAAGATGCGTGTTCGTGTCGGAGCTCGGTTTCCATTTACCTTCCGCTTTCTCTCCGGTCATCAAATCGATTACGACCATATCGTCAGGGGTCAAATCATCGTAAGGGACGCCGGATGGCTTGATAACGAATAGACCTTTTTCACGATCGATTCCGCTGACATTACCCCAGGTGTAGATGACAACTCCCCGGCGGACGAGTTCCAGGTTGGCGCTGCATACCTGACTCTTAAGTTCTTCCAGCATTCATATACCTCTCTTTATATCCAATATTTCCTCATGACGATGATCTATACTGAATCGTCTCTGACATGATATGCGGATCCGTGTCAGAGATCATGGCAATAGTGATTGAGATTCTCTCAGGATTCTCAGGGTATGCCCCACACCGGTCTTTATATCAAAGCGTCCTTTCCACCCGAGCGATTCTGTTTTTTCGGAGGACAGGACCTGTTTTAATATCGGGGTCCTGTCAGCGAGATCGGTTTCCCCGGGCGTCTCAAATATCACCTTTGTGCCGGATGCCTGTGCTGCTGCCGCGGCAAACTCCGCTATGCTGCATTTTGCCTCAGGTACAGCGCAGTTGTAGGCGTTTCCTGTTTTACCTGATAACAGCACGGTGAGAGTCGCTGATGCGCAGTCAGAGGCATAAGTGTAGGAACGTATCTGTGTTCCCGAACTTTTCATTATGATATCGTGTCCCGATGAACCGCTCCTCAGGAACTGGGCATTTGCACGGTTGTCGCCGGGCGTTATGCATGGACCGTATGTATGGCTGGGTCTGATGATGACCGTATCCATACCGTACTGAGCTGTATATGATGCGCACAGTGTTTCCGAAGCTCTCTTGGAGTTCGGGTAAGATGATCTTGGGGATGTCGGATCGACATAGCCTCCGTAAGTCTCATCAAAGCTTTCGAGCGAGAGATCACCCTGACCGTATACTTCTCCCGAGGAGACATAGAGGAACCGTCTGCAGCCATGCGAGTGACCGTATTGCAGGAGGTTCCATACGCCGAGTATACTGCCTGTAACGGTTCCGCACGGATCGCTGTTGAAGGCAGCGGGATGCGCGTTCCCTGCCGCGTGAATGATATAGTCGACAGGAAAATTCCAATCCGGCAGCTCGTTGAGATCGTAACGGACATACTCCGGTGGGGAAGCAGGCCATTTGTCAAATTGTTCTTTCATCCGTACGATGCTTCGCCCGGCAAGAATGATTCTGATATTTGCCGCCTGCATGAAATTGTACACCCGGTAATCAGAACAGTGCTGCCGCACAGTTTCTTCATACACGGCACATTCCTGAAGGTGGTTTCTAAATCTTCTAAATATGTTTTACTCTTGTAAAGATCCATATAATTACCTCAAAAGCCGTCTTTCGTCAGATGAGACTCTGACACAGAGCCAATCCGCAATATTTAATCTTTCAGCCAATCCGCCCGTCTCGCCAGGAGAAGCGCCTTGAAGATATCTATATCATCGACCGTTGTGAGTTTGATATTCTTTTCACTTCCGGCCGAAAAATGCACCTGCTCTCCCATCTCGATCATCAGTGTACAGGAAGCAACCGAGTTGGTGATTCCGGCCTCTAAAGCCCGCCTATGAAGATCGCAGATCTTGCCCAGCGGAAAACCCTGAGGCGTCTGTGTTCTCTTAAGATTGTCTCTCGGGTAGCTTCCGGTGGACACGTAACCGTCTTCTGTCTGCATCATGGCTTCCGCACAGGGAATCGTTGCGATACCGCTGCCGTACTTCTTTGCCTTTATGATGCAGTCGGAAATAATTTCGGCCGAGACCATCGGTCTGATAGCGTCATGAACGAGAACGATATCATCCGGTGCAAAGTGTTTCTCAAGTTCAAAAACACCGTTCCGTATGGACCCCTGTCCGTTTGCACCTCCGGGAATGATAAGTCCGAGCTTTTTGATATTGAACTGCTTAGCATAAGCCCGGAGGACCTGGTCCCAGCCTTCGATGCATACGACTGCAATAGAATCAATTTCGGCATGTTTTTCGAAAGCCTCAAGGGTGTAAATTATGACCGGTCTTTCGTTAACTGTCAGGAACTGTTTGGGGATATCCTGATGCATTCTGGCGCCGGACCCGCCTGCGATAATAAGTGCAATATTGGCCATAATAAGCCCTCCTGTCAAAGTTTATGAAAATATACTGTTTCGAGTGTTATCGAAGGAAGTTATCCGAATAAAATCTCTTCGAGAGACTTTCCTCGTTTTTCTCTTACCATTTCGAGTATTCCGAGTTTTGTCAGATCGATGATCTCGGTCTTTCTATGCTCTCTCCTTGCCCGCTTCCGCATGACATTGATGAGTTCTTCCCTGTGATCTTCATTTTCCAGATTTATGAAATCTATGAGGATCATCCCCGAAAGGTCGCGGAGACGAAGCTGTCTCATGATCTCCTCTCCTGCCTCGAGGTTAATTCTTCGATATGTCTCCTCGGGGATCCTTCCTCTTGTGCAGCGACCGGTGTTAATATCGATTACGACAAACGCTTCCGTCCTTTCTATCACAAGGTAGGCACCGCTTTTCAGCCATACTATTTTCTGGCACAGGCGGTCTGTATCATGTTCGAGATTGTAGACCTGAGCCAGTGTGAGAGTCCCGGGATGAAACAGGCAGGTTTCGCCGCCCGCCTTATCATCTGCCGGATTCAGGCTGCCGCAAGCCGCAGCATCGACAGGTGTCCCGACAGAAGAGTACTTCTTCATGTATGTTCCGAGTTCTTTGGCTATTGCCGGTATATCAGAGAAAGCCCTATCCGGTACGGCGTAAAGATCCCGCATCATAGAGATATAGAAAGGTTCCGGGGAATACAGACAGGTTCCCGGCTTGGCGTTCTCGGAACGCCTCAAAATATCGTTCAGAGAAGCAGACAGATCATTCAGCTCGTCAAGAACTTCTTTCTTTTCTGCCCCTGCGGCATTTGTTCTGATAAGAATATGCAGACCGGGATAATCATGGGGATTGATCCACTTTCTGAGCAGCCCTTTCTCATCCTCGTTCAGTTTTTTGGAGAAGGAAACAGAAGTCTTTCCCGGGGAGACGATGCTGTATTTGCCGCTGAGCTCGATAGTCGCAGAACAGACTGCTTCCTTTACGCCGGCCGCGTCTTTTGTGATACGGACGAGCATGTGTCCCTGAGTATTTAAAGGAGCATTCACAGGTGAACCTGTCTCTGAATTACCGGATTTTTTTCTCCCGTTCCCGCCTCTTTCGTGATTCGGGAGAAAACATTTAAAATCTTTTGATATTCTGATAAAAGCTCCTCCGATATTCTTCACTGAGGACTCTACATAACCGATATAGATTTTTCCGACCCTGGATTCTTCGGAAACGGGCATGACTGTCAATTCCGTGAGATGTCTCTCTTCAAAATAGGCGGCTGCAAGGAATCTTCTGTCATTTCGTTCTATCTGCGTGACTATAAAATCATTCATTTTCAGAAAAGAAGCCCTTCGTCAAGAAGAGTTTTTCCTCCCTCCGCATACATCTCTCTTCTAAGGATCCGGAAAGAAAACGGATCATATTCCACACCTGCAAATGCGCACATTGCTTCTATAACAGTTTCGGGCTTTAAATTAGCAGCGCTTCCGGCACTGAGCTTCATATCGATTACGATCGGATATCCTTCAGCCTGAATGCGCTCGGAAGACTGTGCAGCGAGTTTTAGCTGCTCGTAGTCCGCATCGCTTTTCGAGCATACAGATAACTTCTTGATATCATTGATGAACAGAGAGTAATTCTCCGTCACTACGGCTGCATCAAAAATGAGCGGTCTTATATCCACGTCACTTTCCGTCTTTTTTGTGACCTTGTGGGCGACGATTTTCTCCTTCTGCATAAAAGAATCAAGGAGCGATATGACATTTGAACCCGCAAATGCGTCTTTCTCCAGAAAGACAGAGTAATCTGCCGCCCGGACGAGAGCCATGGCTTTGTTATTATTTTCCTCGATACGTTTTACTCCGAGGAAGCGGACACCTTCCGGAGTCTGTTCGTTCAGACTGCTGAGGATCCGGCTGTATGGAGGTGCATCTGGCAGCTCATCATTTTCAAGACCGATACTGTTCAATCTTGCAAGATCGACCTTGCTCATCTCGAACGGGTCGCGATAGGCGAGCTCCAGATCAAAATATTCTCCCGTACTTTCAAGCCCCACTCCGAGCGGAGATGCGAAAGAGAGAATGAGATGCGGACTGAATCCCCTGGTGTAGGCAGCTTTGATATCTGTCCGGCGGATTATTTTCTGAACGGCCCTCATAAAATCGAGGTGGCCGATATAGCGCAGAGAGCCTGTTTTGGCAAATTTAATTCTTACTTTCAAAACACACACCGCCTCCAAAGCATCGAGCCCCGCAGCCTGAGCATTTCTGCCGGCAGTTGGGCGTTACCGTCTCCTGCTTAGCAAGTTCCCACTCGCGTATCATGAACTTTTTCGTTACCCCGATATCGATGAAGTCCCAGGGAAGAATCTCGGAAGTATCCCTCTCACGGAGATTATAGAAACCGATATCGATGCCGGTCGCATCGAAAGCCTCATACCACTTATTCATGTCAAAGAAATCTGTCCAGGCATCATACATGGCGCCGTGCTCATAAGCGTAAATAATGGCAGCCGAAAGCCGCCTGTCCCCCCGGGCAAATACTCCTTCAAGCACGGTCCCGTCCGCATCATGCCAGTTATAGCGAATAGACCTCTGGTTTTTCATGGAACGTATTTCCGATTTCACCGTACGGGCAAAGTCTATGTAATCTTCAGAGCTGAACATCGATGCCCACTGGAAAGGAGTGAACGGTTTCGGTACAAAGAAAGACGTGCTGACGGTGATCTCGCACTTTCCGTTCCTCTTCTCCTTGGGAATCTCATAGTAATTGTCGGCGACTGCCTGTGCGAGATGAGCGATTCCTTTGCGGTCGCTGTCCTGCTCCGTAGGCAGACCGAGCATAAAATAAAGCTTGACTTTGTTCCAACCGCCTCTGAAAGCCATGCCTGATCCGTTCATGATATCTTCTTCGGTCAGACCTTTGTTTATTACATCCCTCAGCCTCTGTGTTCCGGCTTCGGGAGCAAACGTCAGGGAGCTTTTTCGCACATCCTGCAGGCGGCTCATGACATCCAGTGAAAAATTGTCGATTCGCAGGGACGGCAGCGTGATATTCACGGATTTCGCTTTGAAATTCGTGATCAGATAGTCAAGCAGCTCCGGGAGTTCCGTATAATCACTGGAGCTCAGGGAGCTCAGGGAGATTTCCTCGTGACCCGATCCGGTGATCATGATATCAGCTTCTTTTTTCAGCTGCTCAATACTCTTCTGCCGCAGGGGACGGTAGAGCATACCGGCCTGGCAGAATCGGCAGCCGCGTATACAGCCGCGCATCACTTCAAGCGTGATGCGGTCCTGCGTAGCCTTGAGATAAGGAATGACCGGTTTTTCGGGATAAGGTGCATTTGAAAAATCCATACAGGTCTGTTTTCTGACAGTCCCGGGAACATCATCTGCACACGGCGTAAAAGACTTGATCGTTCCGTCGTCGTTATATTCGACATTGTACAATGAGGGAATATAAACGCCCGGAACCCTTGATGCTGCACGCAGGAATTCGTCTTTTCCGCACCCGCTCTCTTTCATATCTCTGTATAAATCCAGAAGTGCATCGAGAGAGACTTCAGAGTCACCTATGTAAAAGAGATCAAAGAAATCAGCCAGAGGTTCGGGGTTGTAGGTACAGGGACCTCCGCCTATGATGAGCGGACAGGAATCATCGCGGTCCTTTGAGAGAAACGGAATTCCCGCAAGATCGAGTACCTGAAGAACATTGGTGTAGCACAGCTCGTACTGCAAAGTAAAGCCTATAAAATCGAATGAACGGAGCGGTTCCTGAGACTCTAATGCAAAGAGAGGAATATTTTGATCCTTCATGATCCGATGCAGATCAGACCAAGGCGAATAGACGCGCTCACACCAGGTGTCTGCGCGTCTGTTCAGCTGATCGTAAATAATCTGGATTCCGAGATGTGACATACCGATCTCATACACATCCGGAAAGCACATACAGTATCTGATTTTTATATTTTTCGGATTTTTGGTAACGGCGTTCATTTCGCCGCCGATGTATCTTGCAGGCTTTTCCACAGACCGCAGGATCCTGTCCTCGAGAAAGAGTTTTTTCATACACACCTCTTATCTTCTGGCAAGCTCGGATGTAATGTCATCCCAGGTCACGCCGCGCTCTGCCATCAGCACCATAAGGTGATACAGATAATCTGAAATTTCGTACTTGATTTCTTCCGGGTCGGGATTTTTGGCGGCTATTATGATCTCGGTGTTCTCCTCCCCTACCTTTTTCAGGATCTTATCTATTCCCTTGTCGAAAAGGTAATTCGTATAGGAGCCTTCCTTGGGATGCTCTTTTCTGTCAAGAATGACATCGTAGACATCCTGAAAAACATGGAGAGGATTTGTATCATCGTAATGTGTCTCCACGAGAGGACGGTAGAAGCAGCTGCGGTTTCCTGTGTGGCAGGCAGCGCCGATCTGGGAGACTTTGGCAAGCAATGTATCGTTGTCGCAGTCGATTGCCATGGATTTTACATACTGATAATGTCCGGATGTTTCACCTTTAGTCCACAGGCTCTGTCTGCTTCTGGAATAATAAGTCATTCTGCCCGTTTCCAGCGTTTTCTGAAAGCTTTCCTTATTCATCCAGGCCATCATGAGGACCTGGTCGTTCCTGTAATCCTGAACGATGCAGGGGATGAGACCCTGCTCGTTGGTCTTGAATTCCTCCCAATCAAATGTGCTGGTCAGAATATTGACAGAGACGCCGCAGGAGGCGGCTTTTGTCTTCAGCTCACTGATGTTCATGTCTGTACCGCTCACGCACAGACCGCTTATACTGTCAACACTGTCCTTCCCGAGCAGCTCAATAATGCGATTCTCATCCGCATGGTTGGTGTGCAGTATAATCGGCAGACTTGTCTCCCTGCGCATTTCCTCATCAATATTATCGAGGAGGAGGATCATGGATGCATATTCCTCGATAAGGTCTTTAGACGGAAGATATTCGTCCATAGAGGATACGCAGACGGCTATTTTTTCTTTTCCGAAGCGTTTTGAGACCTCTTCGAGTATTTTGATATTCTCTTCTTTACCGGCATTCAGCACAGCGGCGCTGCACCCGGCATAAATAAGCTTCTTAACGTCCTCGACACGTCTGACATTTCCGGCTGCATATACCGGGACCTGCGACGATCTGCAGATATCCTTGATACATGCAATAGAACGGTCATGCTCTGCATCTCCGCTCGAAAAGTCGAATACCAGAAGTCTGTCAGCGCCGTGATCGCTGTAGAACATGGTCAGTTCACTGAGATTTCCGGAGGCGAAAACATTTTTATGTCCGAATCCTGTAACTGCCCTTCCCTTATAAATGTAAAGGCATGGAATGAAGTATTTGGTCATCATTGCAATCCTTTCCCGCATTATTCAAATCTCACATGTATAGAGTTCGCATGAGCGGTAAGCCCTTCCGCTTTTGCAAATGTTTCAATATCCTCATGCAGTGCGCCGAGTGCTTCCTTTGAACTGTATATTATGCTGGTCTTTTTGATAAAATCATCTACAGAGAGCGCGGAAAAGAATTTTGCCGTTCCGTTCGTCGGAAGGACATGATTCGGTCCGGCAAAATAGTCGCCGAGAGGTTCTGAAGAGTGATCTCCGATAAAGATCGCACCTGCGTTCCTGATTTTCGTCATCATAAGGAAAGGATC
>CAMYVI010000104.1 GCA_947302185.1 uncultured Lachnospiraceae bacterium | reverse complement strand
CGCATTTATGCGCCGAATTATGATTATCGGGTTCGCGAAGCGGTTCCGATGATATTATAAGTCGGAAGACCGATTGATAAAAGAGGCTGTCGCATTAAGCGATGTCACCGCGTAATTCAGCAGATGTTCGCAAATAACATGTGCAATAAAAGGTGATACAACTTAGTGCGACTGCCTCTTTTTCAATTGGCGATATCAGGTTATAATGATTCTAAGTTTGCATTCTGTAAGGAATGACTATCTGAGAAAGAGGAAAAAAGGAAAATAAAAAACAGTAACGAAGAGAAAAAGGACTTTAAACCATATGTCCCGGCAAATGAAAATCCGCCGGAGTTCACTGTGACTTCTACGGTCAAGGGTATCCTTCTGGCGATCATTTTCGGAGCCGCAAATGCATATCTCGGTCTTCGGGTCGGCATGACGGTATCCGCATCGATTCCTGCTGCGGTCATCTCAATGGGTGTGATCCGTGTACTTATGAAGAAAGACTCGGTACTGGAGAGCAATATGGTGCAGACCATCGGTTCAGCGGGTGAGTCTCTTGCAGCCGGCGTTATTTTTACCATGCCGGTACTGTTCCTATGGTCAGCTGAGGGGGCAAAAAAGGTATTTGCCGGTATGGGAATCTCCGCTCTCTGCAAATTTCTGGTTGACGGACTGAAAATGATTCCGGGTGTGATAACCGCACCTATAAAGGCTTTGAGAACTGAATTTTCTGCGGAAGTGTAACCTGCTCTCCTGGGCGTGGGTTACATCTGCGGCCCCGGAATTGCTTCTTATATGTTCGCGGGCGGCATACTCGGCTGGTTCGTTCTGATACCGGCTATCATCCTGTTCGCCCGTAAGAGCAAGAAATCCTGAACAGCCGGACACATTATCGATGAACATGCGGGCTGTCGCATTGGGCAGTGTCACCGCGATATACAGCAGATATTTACAAATAAAATCTGCTGTATATTGCGGTATCACACCTAATGCTACAGCTCCTTTTTTCAAGAACGGCCTGCCATAATGTTAATAAAGCAATAACCTTTTGTGATATACTTATAAGCAGTAACCGGTTCTGTGCGAAGCTTCACACTTCAGTGTTCACAGAGAGGTCGATGAATTTGTAGGCCAGGCTCCCCGGTTCGATGATCTGACGATGCTCGCGATGACTTATTTGGGACAGGAGTTAGTATTTATTGATTTATAAGGTGTTGAAACTTCCAAGTACCGCATGGAGGTATTAAATATGAAAAGAATTGACACGTTTCCTACTCATCAATTTGGAGATTTGCAGTACCGCGTCGGTCAGGTGCTTCCGTTCGGAGCGACTCAGATGTATGGCGGGATCAACTTCAGCATTTTTTCCAGTGAAGCTACCGGCTGTACTCTGGTTCTTTACCATCACAGCCAGGAGGAGCCATTTGCAGAAATTCCTTTCCCGAAGGATTTTCGTATCGGAAATGTATACACAATGCTGGTGTACGGGCTGAATCCGGAGAGCGTTGAGTACGGATATCGATTTGACGGCGTCAATAAACCGCAGCAGGGTTACCGCTATGACAGGTCTAAAGTAGTGCTCGATCCCTATGCAAAATCCGTATCCGGGCGGACGATCTGGGGAAAGAAGCCAAAACAGGATAAAGGGTTTATCCACAGAGGACAGATTATTTATGAGGATTATGACTGGCAGTCTGTCAGATCACCCGACACAGCTCCTGAGGATCTGG
Source organism: uncultured Lachnospiraceae bacterium (assembly GCA_947302185.1). Next base: position 6,740 of record CAMYVI010000104.1, on the reverse strand, counting down.
TGATTTACGAGATGCATGTGCGGTCTTTTACGAGGCAGAAAGACAGCGGCGTCCGTCACCCGGGAACTTATGCCGGTCTTTCGGAAAAGATTCCCTATCTGAAAGAGCTTGGGGTAAACTGCGTGGAACTCATGCCTGTCTTCGAGTTCGATGAATTTGAGAATTCGAGAACGTGGAACGGAAAGCAGCTGGTCAATTACTGGGGGTATTCCACCGTGTGCTTTTTTGCCCCGAAAGCCGGATACGCGTCATCCGCCTACTTCGGAATGGAAGCGGATGAACTGAAAAACCTGATTCGTCTCCTTCATCAGAATGGCATAGAGGTCATTCTCGACGTAGTGTTCAATCACACGGCGGAAGGAAATGAGAAAGGTCCCGTCATATCTTTCAGAGGTATCGACAATCGGACATATTATCTGTTGAGACCGGACGGAGGATATTATAATTTCAGCGGATGCGGAAATACCATGAACTGCAATCATGCGGTCGTCCGTTCTATGATCCTGGATTGTCTCAGATATTGGGTCTCCATGTTCCACGTAGACGGATTCCGCTTTGATCTTGCGTCCATTCTGACAAGAGACGAGAAGGGAATGCCGATGGTTACGCCGCCGCTTCTGGAATCGATAGCCCGCGACCCTGTTCTCGGCGACTGCAAGCTGATTGCGGAAGCCTGGGATGCTGACGGTCTCTATCAGGTCGGCAGCTTTCCGTCCTGGAACCGCTGGTCGGAGTGGAACGGACGCTATCGTGACTGTCTCCGGCGCTTTATAAAGGGCGATGGCAGTCTGGCTCCCGAACTTCTGCACAGAATCAGCGGCTCGCCGGACCTCTACAGGGACAGAGGACCGGGTGCCTCCATCAATTTTGTGACATGCCATGACGGTTTCACGCTGTATGACCTTGTCTCCTACAATGAGAAGCACAATGAGGCAAACGGTGAGGACAACCGGGACGGAAGCAACGACAATCACAGCTGGAACTGCGGAGTCGAGGGTGAGACGACAGATCCGGAGATAATATCTCTTCGCAGGCGTCAGATGAAGAATATGATGACGATACTGATGATGAGCCGGGGCATTCCGATGATTTTGTCCGGGGATGAGTTCGCAAATACTCAGTTCGGGAATAACAATGCTTACTGCCAGGACAATGAAATTTCGTGGCTGGATTGGAGTAAACTGCAGGAAAATAAGGATTTATTCGAGTATACGAAACATCTTATTGCGTTCCGAAAGAATCATCCTGTTCTTCGGGCACCTTCTTTTGATACCGGCTATAACGAAACAGGCTATCCGGAGCTTACATTCCACGGACTTATTCCCTGGGAGCATAACTATGACGCCCAGAGCCTTACGATTGCATGTTTCTATGTGGAGGATCATCTGAAATATAATACTGACAGCGATGCTTTTATCTATCTCACCGTTAACGCCCATTGGGAGGACCATGTGTATCGCCTGCCGATCATTCCGGAAGGATACAGATGGAAGGTGGAACTTGCTTCTTCCGATGAACGGGAGTTCAGGGAAGAAGCCGGGGAGGTCTATGTCCCTGCCCGGTCCGTGGTACTGCTGGTCGCGAAGCCGCAACATTTTGAAAGGGACTGAACACATGTCACAGTTCGGACGTTTTTATCTTGATAAAGAAAAGGACATCATAGTAGATTTGGAACGTACGGGGGAGGTATTATCCTACGTACTCCGCACGCCGAATCACAGAACAGGAAATCTGATTACTAACTTTGCAAATCTGTGCCGGCTGCCGATTTCATACGATAAAAACGGTCTCAAGATCATTACAGGGACTATTCCGTGCTATATCGACGGAGAAAACCGTATGGTCTATATTCTTCGTTTTGCAAATGTCAAAGTCGCAAATATTTATCCGGACGGCACCATTGAACGGAAAGCATATATTCCGGCCATTGCAAAGACTCTGATGAGCCAGACTAAGGAGTATACACTGGATGCAAATGCATCTCTGGTCAAGACCTATATACGCTCGGAAGTGAAATTTCATTCTGACCTCCATACTCACCGGAGCGCAAATCTGAGTCCCGATATTTTGATTGCCCTCGGCATTGCTCATCAGCTGCGTTATCCGTATTATTACGTAAAAAAACTGGGACTCCGTCTCACTCCCGTACAGAAGCAGGAGCTTGAACGGCAGCGTGCAGAGGTCGCGAAGGCTTACCGGGATTCTGACCTGAAAGGAAAGTATCTGAGCAGGAGGATTGATGATAATACGGAAATCAATTTTGCGGACCTGATTCTCGGCGGGATTCATAATGCCGCCTACAATATTTCGCACATTCGCGCTTCTTTGGCTGTAATGAAGGACGGTCAGGCTGTTTTTACCAATCTGGAGAAGGTTTACATTTACAGATATGTATTCACCAAGGGTATCGCGGCAAAGCAGCAGATAGGAATCCGACCGGATCTCATCGATATGATTCCGGATGAGGATATCGTGCGTGCTCTTCATCAGATGCAGAAGGATCGTGAGAATCCTGCATTTGCCTCCAACAGTCTTTATCAGGATAAGCTTCTGTGGGTCGCCCGCAGCTATCAGCATGTCGGAGTCACGTATGCGGAAATCTCCGATACCGCACTGGTCAAGAAGTCGGAAGCCGCAGCTGTACTTAAAGAAATCCACGATGTCATGCCCGCCGTTACCGAGGAGACCGGCGTTACTCTTCGATTCCTTGCGGCGCTGCGCCGGATTCCCCTCACGATCATCAAGGATCAAATTGTGCGCGGCAATTATTTCCGGGAAAACCTTGAGGTGCTGAAAGCTGTCGCCGCCGATCCGTATGTTGCAGGCAGCGATTTTGTCGGAGAAGAAATGAATGATATCCGTGAGCTCATGCCGGTCATCAAGGCCATAGTGGAGATAGCTGAAAATATTCCTTCTTTCGTAGTACGCATACACGCCGGTGAAAACGATTCTCTTCCCGATAACGTACTGAACAGCATTCTGTCTGTTGAACAGTCATTGGCTCCCGGACAGAAATTTCCGCATATGCGTGTGGGCCATGGTCTATACACGGCGAAACTGAACACCCCGAAAGGCAGGCTTCTGCTCGAAAAGCTTAAAAAATACGATATAGTGCTGGAGTTCCAGATCACATCCAATGTCCGCCTGAATAATCTGAGCCAGATGGGTAAACATCCCCTGAAACAGTATCTTAATGCCGGGGTTGCCTGCGTGCAGGGGACGGACGGGGGCGCGCTTTACGGCACAGATTCCATCGATGAACAGTTGTCACTCGAGCGTATGTTGAAACTGAGTTTTGATGATATGCTGAAGATGCGGGAAGTAGATGAACGTGTCGTTACCGGATCTCTGAGGGAGTTTGAGGAGAAGGTGGCTGCATTTGAAAAAATGTGCGGAGATAAGGATCTGATCGGCTTTATCAATGAGAGAATAGCAGACATGGAGGGAGAATTCGGTGATGTGGAGGCAGGTGAGCGCCGTCACGACAGTGCTGCGGAGCTGAAGGGGCAGATACGACCGCTTCCGGAGGATAGGATTCCGATTGTTATAGCAGGGGGGAGCTTCAATAACGCCTCTCATACGACGAGATGTAAGCCGGCGGAGTGTGCGCTGCTGGATGACCTTATCAAGAAGGCGAATCCGCGGAAGGTGTTTTCGTGATCGGTCCGTCGATCAGTGGCTATGAGAAGTATATTCTTAAAAAGAGCGGCGGTAAGTTTGATGTGTTTGCTTTCGTGCCGACGACCATTACTGACGATGAGCTGAAGAGGCTGCGCGATTGCGGAGCGGGTATCCGCGTTTCCGTCGAGTCTTCGCCTCTCGGCGTTTATAAGAGTTTTGCCTACGAGATATTTAAGAGACGGCAGTCTGTCATCCTTGCGCTGGACGGAAACAGTGCGGCAGCCAATTTGATTCAGGATGCTAAGAACAGCCGCTACAAGAGCAGGACGTTTATTAACGAGAAGGCGCCGTCGCTCCGGACCAAGGCTGAGACTCTTCAGGGGTATATTACTTTCTGGACGGACGGGGACAGTGCTTCCGAGATCGTCCGCTATGCGGACAAGTATTATAGGGCGCTCAGGGATCCGAACGCTCAGATTCTAAAGAGTTTTGCGTTGAAATAACCGTCAGGGACGGTTCTTGACCGGTTGGGGACGGTTCTTAAAAGTTAAAAACCGTCCCCAACTGCTATCAAAAGATGGGAATTACATATGAACACTACCATAGATTACTACAACAAACATGCCGAATCCTTTGCCGACGGAACATTGAGTGTGGACTTTTCCGATGTCCAGGACAGATTTGCAGAACTGATGCCGGCAAACGCCCGAATTCTGGACTTTGGATGCGGCTCCGGAAGAGATACTCTGTATTTCATAAGTAAAGGCTTCAAAGTTGATGCAGTTGACGGGTCTGAAGAACTGTGCCGAATTGCGTCCGAGAACACAGGAATAGAAGTCCGAAGAATGCTTTTCTCCGAGCTTAATACAAATGAAGTTTATGACGGCATCTGGGCATGTGCCTCGATCCTTCACCTCTCAAAGGAAGAACTCAATGATGTATTCCGCAGGATGCTGTGCGCGGTTAAAAGAGGCGGTTATATTTATACCTCGTTCAAATACGGCGAAGCGGAAGGATTTCGAAACGGGAGATATTTTACTGATCTTACGGAAAAGACTTTTGCGGAATTTATAAAGGAATTCCCTGATACAGAGTCTGTTGATGAATGGGTAACTGCTGATGTTCGCCCGGGCAGGAGCGATGAAAAGTGGCTGAATATAGTGCTGAGAAAAACAAATGAAAAACATGAAAATTGCAACTATGATATTCCGGCTTCTCACACCATGGGTGAGCAGTCTCAAAGAAAAGAGAATGATTGTCAGGAGGATTGCGGCGAAGCTGAATATGTAGGACGCTAATGTAATAGTCTTTGTTATAACTGTTGACATTACAACAAATATGATATATATATTTATATAGCGAAACTATATTTAGTAAAATCTCTTTTCGCAGTTCAGGTACTGCTTTTGAACATGAGGAGCAGCTATGAAGGCAATTGTAATCTATGAAGCCGGAGGCCCGGAAAAACTGATTTATAAGGATGTTCCTACCCCGCAGACAAAACCGGGCTGGTCGCTCGTCAAAATAATAGGACGAGGTGTTAACCATTCGGAAATATTTACCAGAGAAGGGCAGTCGCCTTCGGTAACATTTCCGAGGATTTTGGGCATAGAATGTGCCGGAGCGATTGCAGAGAGCACTGATCCTGTGAGGCTCCCGGACGGATGTAAAGTTATATCGATCATGGGAGAAATGGGCAGGGCTTTTGACGGCGGATATGCCGAATATGCCCTGCTGCCGAATGAGCAGATTTATCCTGTCAGTTCGGACCTGCCATGGGATATTCTGGCGGCAGTGCCGGAGACCTATTACACTGCGTTCGGTTCCTTGAAAAATCTGAAACTGCACGGAGGCGAAAGGATTCTTGTGCGCGGAGGGACAAGCGGGGTCGGAGTAGCTTTTCTGAGATTGGTCAAGGCTGCTTTCCCGGATGCAATTGTGACCGGGACAACAAGAAACAGGAATAAAGAACAGATGCTCATGGATGCCGGATTTGATAAAGTTATTGTCGATGTAAGTAATAAGCTCCGGACAAATGAGAAATATGACCGTATTCTTGATTTGATCGGACCGGCTGCGCTGAGAGACACATTTTCTCATACAGCCCCGGAAGGAATTATATGCGTGACGGGCCTTCTCGGCGGCAGATGGACCCTCGACGATTTTGATCCGCTTGAAGACATGCCGGAAGACGGATATCTGACGTCTTTTCATTCCGGAAACGTAAATGAAAAGAAAATGCAGGAAATGCTGGACTATGTAAAAATCAACTCTGTCGATGTGAAACCTGAGAAGGTTTTTCTTCTTTCGGAAATGCAAAAAGCACATGAATATCTTGAAAGCAGCAGTAGTTTCGGAAAAGTTGTCGTGATGTCAGAATAATGGGGGTGTAAGGTGCAGATTTCGAGCAGATTTACAATTGCATTACACATATTTGCAGCTATGGATGTTTTCGGGAAGGATTATAAGATTACAAGTGATTTTCTCGCGGGAAGTATTCAGGTCAATTCTGTAATTATAAGAAACATAATGTCGCAGCTTAGAAATGCCGGGCTTATTAAGATATCCAGGGGGACAGGAGGGGCCGAATTTGCCAAAAGTCCCGAAGAGATCAGTTTTTATGATATCTATGCGGCTGTCGAGTCAATTGAGAACGGGAAGCTGTTCAGATTCCATAAGAATCCGAACCCTGAATGTCCGGTAGGCAGGAATATACATCTGCTGCTTGATGATATGCTTGACGATATTCAGGACGCTATGGAGAGAGAAATGAAACTATATACCGTTGCGGATCTTAATGGCGGTATAGAAGAACTGATCGGTTCTGAAACGGAGGAAAAGTAAATGGGAACAGCAGCCGGATATTTGCAGATGTTACGGGACATAAAAGATACATCCATGGCAACTGTAGGAGCAGATGGAACGCCGAGGATTCGTATCATCGATACTATGCTCGTAGAAGGTGAAAAACTGTATTTTCTTACGGCGAGAGGTAAGGATTTTTACAGGGAACTCATGGCGGGCGGCCATGTCGCAATCACCGGGCTTAACAGCAGATGGGAGACCGTCAGGGTCCGGGGAAAAATCAAAAATATCGGTCATGATTATTTAGACCGTAT
>CAMYVI010000103.1 GCA_947302185.1 uncultured Lachnospiraceae bacterium | reverse complement strand
TGCGCGCGTATCTCACGACTGAAGTCACGAGTATTGCGCGATGAAGAATAAAACAATTTAAAGGATGATCTGCTCTGCAGTATTGTTCTACAAGGAGACCTGATAATGACTGATTCAACAAATATCCGCTTTGATCGGATCATGGATGAGGTTTATAAAGACTTCTACGGAACCTATCCTCCGGGCAATGCAAAGCCCGGAAATTCCGCTGCCGGATCCGCTGATGCTGTCGCCGATATGTCTGATACGGCGGGAGCGCAGTCAGATGGCGATCCTAAAACACAGGCTGCCACAAGCGGACCCGGTCCGAAAAAGCAGGAAACTGAAAAAGAAAAACCAAAAGAACCCGAAAAAAGCGGGATGGAAGAGCTCAACGAACTGATAGGACTTGACGTAGTTAAGGCAGATGTCAAGGAACTTGTTAATCTGGTCAAGGTCCAGAAGATGCGTGAAGATAAGGGAATGAAAACGGTTCCTGTCTCTCTCCATCTTGTGTTTTCCGGCAACCCCGGGACGGGAAAAACGACAGTAGCGAGAATACTGTCCAAGCTTTACAAAGAGATCGGAGTACTCTCCAAAGGCCAGCTCGTGGAAGTCGACCGTTCAGGTCTCGTTGCCGGCTACGTAGGTCAGACCGCCATCAAGACACAGAAAAAAATCGAAGAAGCCAAGGGAGGCATCCTGTTCATAGACGAAGCCTACACACTGGCTAAAGAGGGAAACGATTTCGGTCAGGAAGCAATCGATACCATCCTGAAAGCCATGGAGGACAATCGCAGGGATCTCGTCGTCATAGTGGCCGGTTACACGAACCTCATGGAAAATTTCATAAACAGTAATCCCGGTCTCAAATCCCGATTCAATAAATACATCGAATTTAAGGATTATACGGCCGAAGAACTGATCGCGATTTTCGATATGCAATGCAAAAAGTACAATTACACCTTGAGTCCGGACGCCAGAACCGAAATCGAAAAAGTCATAAGGCTGAGAGAAGCTTCCAAAGGTGATAATTTTGCAAATGCACGCGATGTCCGAAATCTGTTCGAAACTATAATAACCAATCAGGCGTCGAGAGTTGCTCTGTTACAGAACCCGAGCGAAGAAGATCTCACCACTATCGAGACAGCTGACATCAATCAGTAAGAGCCTTCAATCCGATGCATACAATTAACGGTAATAATGACAACCGTGTTCCGGATCGACTTTCCGCAATCCGTTACCGAGACAGAACAATCATCTGAAAACTTATTCGGAGGAATAACATTATGGCAGGATCAATCAAAAAAAGTAAGCTACTCGCAGGTCTTATAACAGCAACACTGGCCACAGGCAGCGTGGGAAGTGCCGTCTATGCGGGCTCTCTGTTCGGCTTCGGAGCAAAAAACGAGGAAACGCCGGAAGTACAATTGGCACAGATAGAAACAAAGGATATTGAGAACACGATCAACCTGACAGGTGCACTGGCTTCGGCTTCCGAAAGAACCGCATCTGTAAACAGCAAGGCTGCCGAGCTTGCCGTCAAGGAAATCAAGGTCAAAGTAGGTGACGAAGTAAAAGCCGGAGATGTGCTGTATACTCTGGATACGGAGGATCTTGAAATAGCACTGTCTCAGGCTGAAAAAAGTCTCGCTGTCATCGAACGTAAAAATGAAATCGCAGCAAAGCAGGAAAAGAGAAATCTGAACTTCACGGAATACAGCCAGAATCTTGCCGAAACCCAGGAAGTCCGCAGCATATGGCTGGCCGAGGATCAACTCAATGACAATTATGTCGACGAAGCACTTGCATACGATGACCTGTATAAAAAGTACGGGGTTGAAGATCAATCCTATTATGATGCGGTTAATGCACAGCTGGCTATGTACGATCTGGAAGACGAGGTAAATGCAGCTCTTGAGGATCCATGCGTCTCGGTAGAAGAGCTTAACGTCATTATAGATGAGTATAACTCAGCCGTCACAGCGTTCAATACGTCTGTAACTGCCTACGAAACGGCGGTATCGACCAGCATCGGTCAGGAGGCAGCCGTAAGGACTGCGAACCGCACCGTAAGAAACGCCGAGAAAGAACTGATCGATAAAAGAGAAAACCTCGATAAGAATAATCGTGAACGTGACAATACGTTAAAAAAAGAAAAAGACGCAATCGAAACAAGTTCACTGGACCGCTCCACGAACGGCTTTGAGACAAAAAATACAATAAAAAAGTTACGTGACCAGATTGCCGCATCGGTCGTTACGGCATCTAACACAGGCGTGGTGACGGCTGTCAACGCCAATGTAGGTTCTGCGGCGGGTAACGAGCCTGTAGTTATCACCGATGTAAACAGCTATAACTTATCATGCGATGTGGATGAACAGTTCATAGCCGATATCAAGGACGGAATGGATGTTAGATTCACGACCAACGCGACCGGCGAAGACATGCTCAACGGTACAGTCACATTTACCGCCGTCACACCCACCAAGCAGCAGAACTCCAATAATAACAACGGCAACGACGGAAACTCGAATACTTCCACAAGCGGTTCTACCGATAAGAGCCGCGGATCATATCGAGTAATCATCCGGGTGAACGATAAAAATGACAGACTGCGTCCCGGCATGAGCGCCAAGATCACCATTATCACAGCCAAGGCAGACGACGTTCTTGCGGTTCCGAATGAATGCATCAGTAATAATAACAACGGAGAATCCATTCTTACGGTAACAACAGACGGCGGAGCTACGACACAGGAAGTTGTCGTTACCACAGGACTCTCAGACGGCTCTTACACAGAAGTCAGCGGCACCGGTCTTTCAGAGGGAACCCAGCTTGTAGTTCCTCAGATGGCTCAGGTAGAAGAGGACTTTGATTTGTTCTGATGCAGAATTCTCGTGACACAAGTTTATGGAAAATACGAAAATGAAACCTGTCTCTGACATAGGATACAGAACTTCGTCAGAAATCTGTCTTATAGAACTGTGAGAAGAATATGGAACTTCTGAATTTAACAAATATTACGAAAAGTTATTATATAGGTCAGCCTAACGAACTTGAGATTCTTCACGGTATAAATCTCATAATAAATAAAGGCGAATTCGCTGCGATAGTAGGCCAGTCCGGTTCCGGTAAAAGTACTCTTATGAATGTAATCGGACTTCTGGATAAGCCTACATCCGGAGAGTACATACTTAACGGCAAGGATATCAGTAAGACCAGTGAAAAGGAAATGTCCGGCATCAGATGCAAGGAAATCGGGTTTGTTTTTCAGACTTATAACCTGATTCCCAGAATGTCGGCGCAGAAAAATGTCGAAGTTCCCATGATGTACGCGGGAATGGCTCCTGCCGAGCGGGCTGAACGCGCAAAACAGCTCCTGATTCAGGTCGGTATGGGAGAACGCCTCGACCATACTCCGGACCAGCTGTCAGGCGGTCAAAAGCAGCGTGTGGCAATCGCGCGTGCCATGGCCAACAATCCTTCTATCATCCTTGCCGATGAACCGACAGGTGCGTTAGACTCCAAGACCGGAAGACTTGTCATGGATATATTTCATGATCTGCACAGTATGGGCAAAACAATCATTTTCATCACCCATTCCAATGAACTCGCCGAAGAGTGCGGACGTATTCTGACGCTTGTAGACGGATTGATCACCGGAGAAAGGAGGGGCTCGGTATATGACCAATTTGAGTGAGAACCTGTCTGTCGCATTTGCGGCGATAATGGCCAACAAAATGCGCTCCGTACTGACCATGCTGGGAATAATCATCGGTATCTCCGCCGTTATCACAATTATATCCATCGGCAGCGGCCAGGGAAAAAACATGCAGGATAAGATGAATAATCAGGGTCTTGCCAACATAACTATCTCGGCTACACAGAAGGAAGGTGTAGAACGTGTAGACAACAGTGAACTGTACATCGATCAGGATCTTCTTAAAGAAGTTTATCAGCAGTACAGCGATAAATGTGAAGGTATCTCGCTGGAGATTAATATCAGTGATCTGGAACAGGAATGGCAGAATGATTATGTGAAAACCAAAAGAAATTCGGTCACAACATATTTCAAGTTCACGAGTGAAACTTACTGGAAATCAATGAAATACGACTTCCTGTGCGGTGCCCCTCTTTCAAGTGCCGATTTTCAAAACGCTTCGAGGTCAATCATCCTGACTGAGAGTCAGGCGATAAATCTGTTCGGAGCTGCGGATGAGAACTGCATCGGTCAGACTGTTGACTGCCATCTTTTGAACACATATGCGACTTTTACCGTAAAAGGCGTTATCAAACAGAAAATGGATTTCACGGCATCAAACTACTTTGAGAATCCCCTGACAGGCGGCTATGAAGCGGCTGCCTTATCTTACATCCCATACAGATGCTATAAGTCACTGACAGGAAAAGACTATAATTTCAATACATGTGTTATTGTCCCGAAAAAAGGAAGCAAAGGGGATGATATTCTTATGCTTCTGGAGAGCTTTAAAGCGGACATGAATGCAAAAGCTCCGGATTATATGGAATACAGCGCCCGCAGTAATATAGATTACATCAAACAAACTGCTGATACAACGAGAAATCAGTTCATGGTAACAGCGCTTGTAGCAGCCATCGCACTTATTGTCGGCGGTATAGGCGTCATGAATATTATGATGGTATCCATTACAGACCGTACAAAAGAAATCGGAACCAGAAAGGCGTTGGGTGCAACAAACGGCTCCCTGCTGCTCCAGTTCATTACCGAGGCTATCCTGCTCTGCCTCATAGGCGGATTCATCGGTATTATACTTGGTATAATTTTCGGCATCGTAGCCTGCAATGTGATGAAGCTTCCCTACATTCTGGAACCCCTGTCGATTATTATCTCTGTTGTTTTCTCTCTGCTCATCGGCACCTTCTTCGGATACTATCCGGCTTCAAGAGCGGCCAAGATGGATCCGATTGAAGCTCTACGGTATGAATGATTATTCCTTAATCCCGAAAATCTTACAGAATTCATCGATCGCCTGCCGGCACACGGCAGGCGATATTTTTTTCCATATACTAAATGAATCTCTGAGCTCAAATCCGGGTGCTATCTCTCCGAGGAAAGGTACAGCCTGCCACAGTACGGGATGCGCTTCAAAAACAGGAAGCAGGCTGCGTGCAACACATCTGTTCTCATCCCGTAAATACCAATTCAACTCCAGTCTCCGTATCTGAAGAGGTGAACACAGGTCTATCTCCCTGCTTTTTTCCAGAACCCGGCGCGAGTAATCGATAAAACGCGGTGAGTAATCCTTCAGAAGAATATGATCTTCCTGACTGCCGAGCATGTGTGCAAGGCGCCTCATAAAAAAATGAGACGCAGTCTCGCAGACAGACTCTTCCAGCCATCTGAGATTCTCAGCAACAATAAAAGGGATACGATAGTGACACATCTCATGCGAGAACTGATACGCAGCCTGCGATACATATTGAATATCGGTATTCAGGTATATCTCACGTGTTCCCCTGAAGCAGCACGGACTATCTTCACTGCGGACCAGGCTCACACGCAGTCTGGTCTCATTCTCTGTCGGAACATACAAGTCAAAAAGACTGATAATCCCGTCCAAAACGACAAGGAAATTATCAGCCTTGCGAAAATCATATTCCGAATACAGATAGCATCCGGGATGATCAGAAAATCGTATTAAATACATTTCCCCTTATTCTTCGGATGAATCATATAATTCACCGTAAACTCTCCTGATTTCTTCTTTCAGCTTTGCACGCGTAACCTTTGCATGAGCGATTTTCTTTCTTCTGACCGCTCTCACCCGGAGGATGAGTAAGCCGAAACTTCCGCCGAACATAAGAAGCATTTTACATGTTCTGGTCAGAATTCTCCTGTGTCTCAAAAGCCCCTGTGAGACAGCGAGTACACTCCTTGTAAGGCTTCTTCCTACGCCCTCTCCGATAATGACCGCAAACTTACCGCCCTCGACGAAAGCCCCTACAAATACGGCCATCATTTTCATCGACGTCTCATTAAATGCGTCATTCACCTCGGCGACAGCATTACTGAACACACTTCTTCCGTATTCCCCGTATACATCGTTAACGGAAGCCGCCTCTACATCGACAATATTTCCGCTCTCCCCGGAACCGTAATTCAAAGGAGCCGGATAGCGGTCTCTGAACATAATCTGTACAGAGTGGTCAGATTGAATGTTATCAAAGCTATACCCTGCCAGACATTCCTCTCTGCTCATTTCTGTACCGTCCACAGAAATTCCGCTTAAGATAAAACTGTCATCCTCTTCGTACGGCACTGCAAAACTATCGCCTCTCAGCACCTTGAAATTACCGCTTTCAGCTCCGGGCATATTGGAATCGACCGTCACGTTGTAATAATACGGAATCTCAGCAGTATAAAAATGATATTCCCGCTCTCCTTGCGCATTGACTGCGAAGACATTCATCATATAGCGGCCGGGACCTGTTTCGGCTATCGCTTCCGCTTCCACCCGTTCATATCCTTCCAGTCCCAGTTCATTGACGCCTGTCACAATCGGTGCTTCGCTGTCAGATCTCAATGAAAAAACATTGATATAACTCTCCGGAGAACCTTCTCTGAGGGCCGGAGGAATCACAACATAGTCTTCCGTCACACACATTCCCTGATATGTGCGCCCGGGCTCCGGGCTTTTTGTGCCAAGCTCCTGAAGCTGATTGAACTCTGAGTCGAAAAGCACAAAGCGGAAGCCTCCTTCTGCCTCGGCCTGAACCAGATAGATGTCTCTTTCTTTGATGTAACTTATTCCGAGAATACGGTAGTCTTCGCTCAGTTGGATAACATCGACCATTCCGAGTGTTTCCGGATCCATCACTCCGATACTGCCCTGATTATATCCTGCAAGATTCGTCGCAAATGCCACGTACACCCTGTTAGTCACGGGATTATAGGTCAGACAGTTCCCATGTTCCCAATCCTGATCGTCGCGCATATCAGCCAGCGTATACTGCTGCACCGGATTTCCGTACCGGTCAGTATCGTTCAAATAGTAGGCGAAGACTTTATCAGGTTCGGTGGATGCGGTAGATGTATTCTGAATGAATATAATTCTGTCGTCTGTAACGCAGAATCCCTGTAGACCGCCGCCGTCAAGGCTGACAGAAAAGGCATGTTCCCATGAGATGTTCGCAAACGCTTCTTCACCGGCAATCTCCGCTTTGCAGCTGCCGGCAGTTATGCCGGTCAGAAAGACGGCAGCAAGAGCAAGCGACAAAAATCGTCCAATTATTCGAAATCTTTTACTCCCCTTCAAAGATATACCCCCAAGCCAGGATTCACAGTGTGCGGCAGAACTCTCCCCTTCCTGTCACATTCTCTGTACTGCAGACCCTGAATTTCCGCAAATAATCTTAACTCAAGAAAAAACCAGAGTAAGTATAGCACAAAAAGAAAACCAAATCCACAAAGATGCCCAATTTCGGCAAACTTGTGGTATTATAGTAGTCGTGTATCATTGTAATTGTGGCTGTTTTCGCAGCCATACTGCTTTTCGGTACCGACGTAACTGTCCGGCACGGACCGATCTTTCTTCGGGCGACCCGTGAGGCGCATACTGCGTCTGTACATTTACATTCAACTATAGGAGATATTCATGAAAAAGAAAATTCTGTATACACTTTTTGCGGGAATCATAACTGTTTCCATGGCAGCATGCGGCAGCCGGTCTGCAACGTCCGCCGGAAATACCGGCGAAACGGCTCATGCCGAAAGTATCCCTGAGGATATTTCTGTTATCACTCAGGCAGCCCCGGCAGAGGACTCTTCCGTTTCTGATTTATCCGCCGCAGCCACGCCGGCTCCGGATGTATCTGCTCCGGACTCTTCTGTGGCGACAGCCGCCGATAGCAGGCCATCCGATACAGCCACCGCCGAAGAAGCAATATCCGATATCAATCAGGAAACTGTCACACAGACATCTGTCTACCTGACTGACGATCTGGAATTTGCTTCTTTCTCACAGATCCACAGTGATGCGGCAATACTCTACGAGAACCACAGGACCAACAGTAACGGAATCACCATCTGTGTCAACGCCGGGCACGGAACAAACGGCGGAGAATCCGTCCGCACACAGTGCCATCCTGACGGAACGCCGAAGGTGACAGGCGGTTCTACGGCTGAGGGATCTACGACTGCAACGGCAGTTGCTTCCGGAATGACGTTCAATGACGGTACAGAGGAGCGTGCCGTCACGCTTCCCGCAGCCATTATTCTGAAGGACAGACTGCTGGACGCCGGCTATAATGTCCTCATGATCCGGGAGACTGAGGATATCCAGTTGGATAATATTGCCAGAACGGTGCTGGCCAATAATTATGCCGACGCTCACATTGCACTTCACTGGGATTCAACGGAGAGCGATAAAGGGGCTTACTATATGAAAGTCCCGTCTGTTGATTCCTATAAGAGTATGTATCCGGTCTCCGAGACGTGGGAAAAGAGCGATCAGTTCGGTGAATGCCTTGTGCAGGGGCTTTCACAGGTCGGAAGGAAAATATATGATAGCGGCTCCATTGAAATGGATCTTACCCAGACTTCGTACTCGAAAGTTCCCAGTATTGATATCGAGCTCGGAGACAAAGCATCAGATCA
>CAMYVI010000102.1 GCA_947302185.1 uncultured Lachnospiraceae bacterium | reverse complement strand
CCGGTCTCCGCATTCCAATCCCAGTATTGATACCCGCGCTTCTGCACTTCCTCTGTAAGCTTCGCCATGATGCCCTTGGCATATCTGGCGGACCTGGTATTGGAGGAACCTCCCGGGAACCGTATGAAAGCAGGCACATATCCTATCTGGTCACGCACAACATTGCCGATTTGCTCAAGATCCCAAAAGTAATCTTCTTCAGACTTATAAATCTCAAATGAATGGCTCGATGTATGCAGGCCTATTGTATGACCGCGTCTGTAGGCTTCCTGAATGCAGTCTGCCCGGGACGGATCCTGTGAGGTGACAAAGAAAGTGGCTTTCACACCGCACTCATCCAACATGTCAAGGAACTGCATAGTCAGATAGGACGGACCATCGTCAAATGTCAGATACACTACTTTATCTCCATCTTTATCAAAGTTCCAGTCAGTCTTATTCGGATCTACTGCAAATATCGCGCGCGGATCATCCGGGTTAGGAGTTACTGTCGCTTCATCCGGTGCGATCTCTCCGGTCACTGTAGCCACGAGCACGGAATCCGTTGCAGATGTGTCCGCAGAAGTTCCCGTTCCCGCATTACTCACCGTATTTCCGTCAAAGCCGGCCGTTCCGGAACCGGATACATTTTCTCCGTTCACTGAATACGTCCCTGCTTCCTGAGACGAACCTGCCTTTTCAACTTTCGAACCTCCGATTACACGCGTTATTATAAAAATGAGCACCAAAAAAGCAACAACTCCTCCTGCAATCATCAGACGTTGTCTGAGCTGCTTTTCTCTCTGCCTGCGCCGCTCTTCCGCGCGTTTCTGCCATTTATCCATATTTCCTCCGGTCTTATATTCCTGTGCATAGATCTTACCGGATGAGCCATGGTAAAGATCCATACGTCAGCGACTGCAACTATTCTAACATAATTAGACAGTTTCTGATACAAATCGAGCTGAAAACACTTTCTGCCGTAAACCAAATTGCATATCCGGTTGCAGACGATCTTCAGACACCGAGCTCGTTCTATTGGGAAGAACGATACCTTTGTTACCCCTACATGAGCAAAAGGTGGGATGAGCACATTTATAGAATACAAAAAATCTACTTATATGTCCATAATTCCGATAAGGTTGCCATATTAAAGCATAGAACCGCTAAATATGGCGTATGTCTTCAAAGAAGTCAGGCATTGTATTTTAATATGTCCTTGACTATAATCTTTTCATATAAATAAAAATACAATTCACCGGAGAACTTGCCATGCTGCTTCGAATTCCAGATTTTTACGACAGCTTCCACTGTATCGGAGGTAAATGTCCCAGTAACTGCTGTATAGGCTGGGAATTGGATATCGATGACGATACCTATGACTATTATCGAAATGTAGAAGGTCCTTTCGGAGACCGCCTTCGCGCTAACATGTCATCCGCCAAAGAAACCACCGAAGGCGGTATAAACAGCTTTCGGCTACAGGTTAACGGCAGATGTCCTTTCCTGAATAAAGATAATCTCTGCGATATCTCACTTGAACTCGGACCGGATGCACTATGCCGAATCTGCACGGATTATCCGCGTTACTCTTTTGAATGGGGTAATGTAATAGAAAAAAGTCTCACGCTCTCCTGTCAGGAAGCCGGCAGATTACTCTTTCTGAACGACATTCCGATAACTTTCAAAGAGATTCCTCTGAACGAAATCGGGCTGACGACTTATATGTCCGACGAGATTTACGGGGAGATGGGCAATGATGACATGAGTGCAGTTACATCCGACGAAGATTTTTTTGAAGATGACCCGGAACAGATTCGAAAAATCTCCCGGACACGCAACGAGTGTATAAAAATCCTTCAGGACAGAACGCTCTCCATCGACGACAGAATGAACCGTTATCTGCAATACTGCGGAACTCCGGATTTCTCGCTTTCTCCGGCTGCACGGCTTGACGTTCTTTCAGGTATGGAAATCCTGAATGACCGTTGGGCATCCATCATGCATAAGCTTAAAGAAACATTCTCGGGTGATGATTCTTCATATGATTCCGTGCTGAATGCATTCCTTTCATCCGAAGATTATAAAAAATATGCATATACCTACGAGCACTTGCTCGTCTACTATACTTTCAGATACTTCCCGAGAGCAGCCTATGACTATAATTTGTCCGGGAAAGCACGTTTTACTGTTTTCTGTACGACTGTAATCCGGGACATGGACGCTTTGAGGTATAAGGAGCGGGGGACATTTACATTTTCAGACAGAATCGAAACCGCAGGCGATTTCTCAAAACAAGTGGAGCACTCGGACTATAACATAGATTATCTGATGGAGGAACTACTCTTCTCCTGATAAAAGGAGCAATTTATGACTATTACTTACAGCTTGATCCGCAGCAGCCGAAAAACTCTGGCTGTTGAAATAAAAGCAGACGGGCAGATCATAGTACGTGCACCTTATCGTATGTCAAAAAAAGAAATCGACAGATTTGTTCTTGAAAAAGCCGACTGGATTGAAAAACATCTGAATACCGTTAAGAAAAGACAGGCTGCCGGACCTCAGGTGAAACGTCTTACGTCCGATGAAATCCGGGAACTCGCCGATAAAGCATTAATAGATATCCCCGAGCGTGTCCGGCATTACGCTCCTTACGTTGGCGTAACATATGGCAGAATCACGATCAGAAACCAGAAAACAAGATGGGGAAGCTGCAGTGCAAAGGGAAACCTGAATTTCAACTGTCTGCTTATGCTTGCGCCGCCAGAAGTACGTGATTACGTGGTTGTTCACGAGCTGTGCCATCGGTTAGAAATGAACCATTCGACCAGATTCTGGGCTCAGGTAGAAAAAGTACTGCCTGACTACAGGATTCACAAAAAATGGCTGAAAGATCACGGCGCAGAAATCATGCTGCGAATGATCGGATAACTTTCCCTGACCCTATAATAAGAGAATAATTTTTGGAGGAGTTTATGAAAAAATGTCCGTTCTGTGGCGCTCTCAATCCGAATACAGAGAGTTTCTGCAGTTCTTGCGGCGGTCCGCTTGAAAATGCAGAATATGTTCACAGTGAAGATCCGAAGACTTCATCGGAAAATGAATCCCAAAAAAGTGCAGGAACCTCAGATGCCACGGATGATTCAACCGGCTCAGTCAGCTCAGATTTCTCGGGAAACTCTAAAGCCGTGAAATCACAAAGCGTCAAAGCATTTCTATTATGCATAATTGCAGTCTGCACGATTGGGCTGATTATTCTCTTACCGCGCCTTTTTGGCTCTTCAGGAGAACATGACCATCTAATAGATCCGTCGCCCAATACTTCCGAAACAATATCAGATCAGATTTCTGACAATAATCCCGGAACCGAGACGTCCGACAACAATTCCGCAACTCAGACGTCCGGCAGCAGTCTCGAAGCAGCTTCTTCCTCCGGCAACACCGACGACCGGAAAAAAACATATCCGGGTTACGTTGATTTAGAGCGCAACAAAGAAACGTCCGTTGACTTAAGCGGGAACGGCACATCTGATACTTTTTATTATACAGCGGACATTATTGATGATGGTGCCAAGAGCATAACGCTGACCGTTAACGGCAAAGAAACGGACTTTGATCTTTCTGATTCTCCGCTCTATATAACTTACCTCGGCGTATGTGCCGCTGATATTAACCTGAATGATGATTATAGAAATATACTGATTTTTAAATCACAATATACAGAAGTTTATACATACGACAATGCAGGAAATCTCACCCTTATCGCTGAGCTGCACGGCGCAGTAAAGCCGGAAAAACTGGATGGAAGCGGAAAACTGGTTTACTACCATACCGGAATTTTATCCGACCGCGAGGGAAATTCACTGGTCTCCGAATATATCGGCAATGTTGCCGGAAAAACATATTCGCCTGTTTCGGATCGGACCGGTGTCCTGTTAGGAGCCACAAAAAGCCAGTTCGTGGAAGGATTTACTTATACACTCTACAAAGATGTTCCGACTTATGAAGATAATCTTCTCTCTGTTCCGACAGGGATATCGATTCCATCCGGCAGCACGATTGATATAAAAGAATACTACGACCGCGGCGGACGTCCCATGACCTGGACCTATCGAGTCAAGTGGAATGACCGGGATTTGTGGATAGGCTCCCCGGATGATTACTAATATCGATATACTATCCCTGATTGTACCCATGAGAAATCTCATAAGCCGATATTAAATCAACATTATATTTTTCATACTGATTTAATTTATCATCGGTAAAACTATCTGCCGGGATCCGGGGATTATACCATTCTTTTCTGTTGAAATAATCACGCCATTCCTGCTTTTTAAATATATATCCTTCCCGTGCATATATTTCATTTACGATATAGCGAAGCTGCTTTGGTGTCAAACCGTCAAGATCTCCGTTCGTATAATACTTCTTATCGGAATCAGGCCAGAAATAAGATGTAGGCGTGTCATTCTCGAATGATGTCTGAACAGGCTCCGGCACGGGAGTCGGCGAAGGTGTCGGTGTATCTGTCGGCTTCGGCGTTGGCGTGTCGGTGGGTTTCGGAGTCGGTGTATCTGTCGGTTTCGGGGTCGGTGTATCTGTCGGCTTCGGTGTCGGTGTATCTGTCGGCTTATTGTCCGATGCGGTGGAAGACCCTGCGGTTGATGCAGGAGTCGGTGTCTTATCAGCAGACCTGCTTTCGGCAGACTGATTCTCTCGAACGGAATCAGTCGCATCTCCCCCCGGAACAATCAGTATCGTACCCTGTTCACCTCCCGATCCCGACGGAGGGAACATGAACATTCCGATCGCACACATAGCAACAGCTGCAATAACGCCTCCGAAAATAAAGGGGAAAAACTGTCTGAATCCTTTTCCTCCTCTGTCATTATCACCGTTGCCGGAATCATACATTTCCGTGTCGCTCAGCCCGTTTCCCGAACCGGCACCCTGATTTATAGTTTCAGGAGGAATGTAACCCGTCTTGTTATGGCAATTGGGACAGATTTCCACATTTCCCACGAAAGCATAGCAGGACAGACATACCCCTTCATACTTAGTCTGAATCGGACTTTCTGCTGAAGAAAAGTCAGCAGCAGACTCCTGTTCCGATATTGCGCCTTCTGAGTAATTCTGTACCGTTTCCTGTTTGATCTGATCCGCCCCGGCCTTCCCGGTATATCCCGTATCTTCATCATCCGGTGCATTATGGGAAGCCGGCTTACTGTCGTTATGATCAATCGATATTATTCTGAGTCTGTTTCCGCATTTCTGGCAATACAATGAATCATCAGAAACCCTTGCCCCACACTTTTCACAATACCTCATATCTCAGCACCTCATACATTTTTCTGTCTTATGGATCTCTTTACTGAGAAAATCCATGCAAGCGCATCATAGAATATCACAATTCACTCTGTTCCGGGATGTGCTTTCGAGTTATAATTATTGTATACTATTGCTGAATAGTTTCCAACATCTAAAACTTTTTGCTTACAGGCACTTACCTGCGTCTATCTGTGCATAATGGCAAAAGTATTAAAGGAGATAATCATGAACGTGACGCCGGATATAAAAAAAGCCTTTCTGCAAGTAATACTGCTTACTGCTCTATTCGCTTCTGTCTTCATTTTCACAGCAACTCCTTCTTACGCAGAAGACTTTGAAGTTGTTGATCACGTATTAGTTAAATATAACGGCCCGGGGGGAAATATTACAATTCCGAAAAATGTCGAGAAAATATTCCCCAACGTATTTCTCAATAATTCACACATAACCACCGTAAATATTCAGGAGGGAGTATTCGAGATATGCGACAATGCTTTCGACGGATGTAATCAGATGCAGAAAGTGCACTTTCCGTCGACTCTCAGGAGTATCGGTAAAGGTGCGTTTAATAACTGCCGAAAGATGAAAGAGCTCAATCTTCCGCAAGGACTCACTGCCATAGGCGAAGGAGCTTTCTGCGGCTGCTCAAAATTCGAAAAAATTACGATTCCTAAGTCAGTTACCGTCATCGAGCGAGCTGCCTTTGCAGAATGTACAAATGTCCGCAGCTTCTCTGTAACATCCGGTAATAAATCATATGTTGCGGATGACGGCATCCTCTATACCTCCGACAGAAAAGTCCTTATCGCCTGTCCGCTGGGTAGAAATGATACGTCGATCAAAATCCCGGAAGGCGTCGAGTACATAGAACGTAATGCTTTCGGATATCACCCGACACTTAAAGAAATCATTTTTCCGGCAAGTTTGAAAGAAATACGGCCTTTCGCTTTCAGGAACTGCGTAGGATTGAGGGAAGTCATATTTCCCGAGACTTTGGACACTGTTTATGAGTATTCCTTCATGTACTGCCCTAATCTGAATCGCGTTTATGTTAAAGGCAAAGAAACACAGACACAAGTTCATGCGTACGATGGTTCCTTCAGCGTGACTATATATGCGGATGAAGATTCACGTGCAAAGCACCATGCCGATTTATATAACATGAACTCGCTCCCGCTGCATGATACCGAAACGATTATCCTGCCCGAAGAAAAAGTGATTTCGCACGATGACTGATCAGTCTGAATACAACCAAACTCAAAACTGTATAATGGGGCAGCCGGGCAATTCATAAAGAACGCGGCTGCCCCATTATCGATTCTGTTGTATTCAAGAACGTCTAATCGTTCTTGCCGCGACGAGCGCGATGAGAGTGAAGCCGCCGGGTAACGGGATGTACCTTACGGCAATACTTTGATTCAGTGCCGGCTGCACTTATTTCGGTGTATCAACGGCCAGCGTCGCTACGCCTATCAACTTATTCGGATCATTCTTTTCCGTAACAACTATCCTCATTTTTCCGTCAATCGCACGGGAAAGATAGTTTTCAATCTTACACTGAAGTGTGTGATAATCCAGCCACTTTCCCTCTACAGTAAAGCCGAGACGGCTGTCCGTCATATAAAATCTGGCTGTCATTTTCTCAGACACATCGCCTTCGACTCCCACATTGAACTCGGCCGCACCCGCGCCTTCACTCGTAGCACTGAAAATTATCAATGTCTGTGTGCAGAAAAGTCCATTTGTCTGGTCGCTTTCATCATGCACATATACTCTCTTTCGAGCAGTTTTTCCGTTATATGTTACAGTGATAATCGATGTGCCTTTATTTTTTGCACTCACACAATTATATGCATTTACAGTGCCCGTCACGAACTCGATACAATCATTGTCACATGATAAACGCATGTCCGGGTCGGATGCAATAATCTCTTTGCCGTCAAAAAATCTGATCGGTATGGAATCTCCTTTAATCAATACGTCCGAATCAATCAGAATCTTTGAGCCGTCTTTACTCTCTTCTATCTGTTCACCCGTATCAGCACCAGGCTGTTCTGTTATATCATCTGTAACATAACCTGTTTCCTGTTCTGCGTAACTGCCGGAATCTTCATCAATGGCAGCGCTTATATCTTTTGCTGCAATTTCTGAGCTGTCAGATCCATCAGGACGTGTCACTTCAACAATGGTTTTGGCCGGAATCACTCCGCTTATGATTCTTCCAATTATGACACCACAGATAATAAGCAGAACAATGCTTACAATCTGCCTGATCATTTTTTTTACGGACATCGGTAGCTTATCCATTTCCTACGCCTCACATCAATAGTACACGCCGTGCGCCTGCTGCCATGCATTAATTCGATTGATATTCTCCCGCTCAACATCATTCATATAGCTTGATCTTACGGTCTCCCAATCTGTCGCCGTGCAATATGACTGTGCACTGCGGTACCAGTCAAGATTTTCAAAATAACTCTTTGCTTCCCGCGCCGTCTGTGTTTTTGTGCTGAATGTGTATCCATATCTGGCAAACATCTCATTGATCGCCATTTGAGAAGCAGAATGCATCGCATCCCTGTCTGAAGAAACCATTGTGTCAAGCTGTTCCTGGCTCAATACCTGTTCACTGCTGTGCGGGAACATGAAATCCGATGCCGGTGCCTGCACTCCGCCTATAACAGTTATGATTTCTACCGGGACCGGGGTCGGTTCCGGGGTCGGAGTCGGCTCGGGAGTTGGGGTCGGCTCGGGAGTCGGGGTCGCAGTCGGCACAGGAGTCGGGGTCGGTTCCGGGGTCGGTGCTGCTTCCTGAGTCTCTATCGGTCCTGAAACAGGTTCAGAAGGATTATTCGATCCGGAAGCTGATTCCGCAGGCCCTGTCTCCGCCGTGTTGCCATCCTGACCGGGATTATCGCCCGAGGAAACTGCATTTTCACCCGACAAGCCATTCCCCGTTCCTGTTCTCATATCATTTACAGTAACCCTGCTGCCTTTTCCACGCAGGAACAAGATTACTATACATACTGAGATAGCCAGAATAAGAAATGCAATAATCGGATCCGGCTTGGTTTTTTTCTTTATTTTTGTACCGCATATCCCGCAATATATCGCATTGTCCGGCAATTCTTCACCGCAATGTGGGCAATACATGTTGTCCTCCTTCGCTGTAGGTTCCTGTTTCAACTTCTTTACTCTGTAAATGCAGTGATTTCAGCAATACAGCAATCATTAGCTTCTGTACCCCTATATACACTGTTAATAGTAAATGTCAGCTTCGCGGCTTTTACAGGATGATCAAACTCCACATAATGAGGTATCATTGCATCTGTAAAATCAAGAGTAAAATTAGTTCCGTCA
>CAMYVI010000101.1 GCA_947302185.1 uncultured Lachnospiraceae bacterium | reverse complement strand
GCTGCCCTTACAGAGCAGGCGGAGCATCCTGCCGGAAATAAGGTTACAGGGGTGTTTCACTTGAACGTACTACAATCTCATATATCGGAACTTTTTAAATACAGGAGCACAACATGACAGTCAGAGAATTATTAGAAAACAGATTCACAATATTAGACGGCGGTATGGGGACCATGCTCCAGCAGAAGGGCATGGCTCTCGGTACCATCCCCGAGACTCTGAATATTACAAAACCGGAATGGATCACAGACATTCATCGCCGGTATATCGAGGCCGGCTCCCAGATAATCTATGCCAACACATTCGGGGCGAACCGGCATAAGATGGCTGATTCGGGATATCGAGTCAGCGAGCTGATTGAGGCCGCAGTAAGGAATGCCCGCGAAGCTGCCGAGGGAACCGAGACCCTCGTAGCTCTTGATATCGGACCGATCGGACAACTCCTTGAGCCCACAGGCGCACTCTCTTTCGAGGAAGCTTATGACATTTTCAGTGAAATGGTCAAATGCGGTTACGGAGCCGGTGCGGACCTCATTGTCATCGAGACGATGACTGACCTTTACGAAACAAAAGCGGCTGTCCTCGCAGCGAAGGAGAACAGCAGTCTGCCTGTATTCGTCACCATGACCTTTGAGGAAAATAAGCGCACCTTTACGGGCTGCTCCGTGTCAGCCATGTGTCTCACGCTGGAAGGACTCGGTGTCGACGCTTTAGGCGTCAACTGCTCTCTCGGACCTCGTGATCTCATTCCGATTGTTGAAGAAATTTCGCGGTGGACCGGCCTTCCCATCATTGTCAAGCCGAATGCCGGGCTTCCGGATCCCGTTACCAACACCTACAATGTATTACCTGATGAATTTGCATCTGTTACAAAAAAAATGCTGCCCTTCGGCGTCCGTATTCTAGGCGGCTGCTGCGGAACTGATCCGGATTACATCAGAAAGCTCGCTGAAATGCTCAGGGAAGCGGAGTGTGATCAGTCTTTCACAGAGATAACATCAGCCACTTGCACAAACGATAATATGTCAAAAGAGCTCGCAGTCTGCACACCGCTCCGCACTGTTGTTGTTGATGAACCGCGCGTTGTCGGCGAACGCATAAATCCTACAGGCAAGAAGCGTTTCAGACAGGCCCTTGCAGACGGGGATATGGATTACATATTAGGTCAGGCAGTCGAACAGATCGACGCCGGCGCGGATATTCTGGATGTGAATGTCGGGGCTCCGGGAATTGACGAAAAAGATATGATGGTACGGACAATTAAAGCCATCCAGTCTGTAATAGATGCGCCTCTCCAGATCGATTCCACAAAACCGGATGTACTTGAAGCCGCTCTGCGTGCCTATAACGGAAAACCGATCGTGAATTCCGTTAACGGCGAGGAGGCAGTCATGGAAAGAATTCTGCCTGTTATCGCAAAATACGGGGCAGCCATTGTCGGCCTTACTCTTGATGAAAACGGAATACCTCCGACAGCGGAAGGCCGTTTCAGGATTGCGGAAAAAATCATGAACAGGGCACTGTCCTACGGAATCAAAAAAGAGAACATTATCATAGACTGTCTGGTCCTCACCGTCTCCGCAGAGCAGCGCCAGGCCATGGAGACTCTCAAGGCACTCCGCAGAGTCAGGACAGAGCTGGGCCTGAAGACTGTTCTCGGCGTCTCCAACATCTCGTTCGGGCTGCCGAACAGGCAGAATATCAATACATCCTTCTTCACGATGGCACTGTATGCAGGCCTTGATCTCCCGATCATGAATCCGAACCTTGCATCCATGATGTGGGCTTTTAAATCCTACAAAGTCCTTGCCGATATAGATGAGAATTCTCTTGACTTCATCTCCTATTCCGAAGATCACGAACCGGAAAGTGTACAGCTTAAAAAAGCAAATGAAGCGCTGCGCGCTTCCAATTCTTCCCTCGAGACACTGAAAGCCGGCTATGCATCCATTGCCGCTTACGCAAAAGCGCTCGCGGGAGGAACATCTGATATCGGGAAGGCAGAAGATGACACCTCATCGAAGACAGAACCTGCCTGTGTACCGGCCCCGATACTGACAGCAGGCCATCCTGCAGGCTGCAGCTGCGAAAGCTGTCTTGCACTCGCCCGCGCGCGCGAAGAATTCACAAAAAACGTAATAACAATGGGGAGACCCGGATCAGGGCTTGCTCAGACCAAAACCTCCGCCGGAGTAAAGGATTCGGGTGCGAAAAATCCGGAATCTTCCGGACTTTCTACCTCAGAAGGAGCGGGGATTCTGAACGCAATGGAGAAAGGCATGAAAAAAAGCGGACGTGAACTGACCGCCGAACTTCTTGACAAAGCCGATGCCATGACGATCATCAACAGTGTATTGATTCCGGCCCTGGATGTGATGGGAGAAAAATTTGAAAACGGTAAAATATTCCTTCCTCAGCTTATTCTGGCAGCCGATGTCGCAAAAGAGTGTTTTGACGTTATAAAAACAAGGCTGTCCGAAAGCGGTACGTCCTCCGAATCGAAGGGCAAGATCATTCTTGCGACTGTCAAAGGGGATATACACGATATAGGAAAGAACATTGTAAAAGTCATTCTCGAGAATTACGGCTACGATGTAATCGACCTGGGTAAGGATGTGGATCCGCAGCTTATTCTCAAAACTGCTGTCGAGCAGGATGTTCATCTCGTAGGGCTTTCCGCCCTCATGACAACGACTCTGGGCTCGATGGAAGAGACTATCCGCCTCCTCCGCGAGAATAACGTAGACTGCAAGATCATGGTCGGAGGTGCAGTCCTCACCGAGGAATACGCCGCCAGAATCGGTGCAGACTTCTATTCTAAGGATGCGAAAACAGGAGCTGACATAGCAAAGGCCACCCTCGGATAAAGAACAGAATTCAAGAACGCCTCCGGCTTTCCGGCTGCGCAGATCAAGGTTTACGCCACCTTGTTCATTGCGCGGCTCCGGTCTGCCGGAGGCTTTAATTATTACATCGGCTTCACGACCTCCCCATAGAGCTTTCTGAAGCATACCACAGAGATAATCAGAGATACCGCTTCCGCAATGGGAAACGCGAACCATACATTTGTCACCTGGCCTGTTCTGGCCAGGAGCCAGGCGGCCGGTATCAGCACGAGCAGCTGTCTCGTTACAGAGATGAACAGCGAATACGTGCTCCTCGAAAAGGCCTGGAAAATAGATCCCATGACGATGCAAAGACCGGCAATCGGAAAATGCAGGCTGATGATCCTAAGCGCAGGTATCCCGATTACTTTCATCTCATCCGAAGCGTTAAACAGTCCCAGCAGTTTGTCAGGTATCAGGTGGAACACAATCGTCCCGATACACATTAAGCACACTGCCAATGTGACTGAGAATCTCAGCGCCTCATCTATTCTGTTCCTGTTCCGTGCGCCGTAGTTATAGGCCAGAACCGGTATAAGACCGTTATTGAGGCCGAATATCGGCATGAAGAAAAAGCTCTGCAGCTTAAAATAGACGCCGAATACTGCGGTCGCAGTATTTGAAAAAGCTATCAGGATTCGGTTCATCATATAAGTCATCACAGATCCGATCGCCATCATAAGAATGGACGGCACACCCACCCGATAGATTCGTTCAATGAACTTTAAGTCGGGATGTATCACAGAGTCCGGACTGATCCTTATGTCCGTATTGTACAGTATATTCAGTATCAGACCGATCACAGCCGCAATAGTCTGACCTATGACAGTAGCGTAGGCGGCGCCGGCTACACCGAATGCCGGACAGCCGAAATACCCGAAAATCATGACCGGATCCAGTATAATATTTACAATGGCACCGGACAGCTGGCTGATCATGCTGAATACCATTCGTCCCGTCGATTGCAGGAGCCGCTCGAGCATGATCTGATAAGACAGTCCGAGAGACATACACATGACGATACGGAGATACGTGATGCCATATTCCGCCACGACGCGATCCTGTGTCTGACTGTGGATAAAAGCAGAAGCAAGCAGGCCTCCGATCAGGGCGAAAACCACATAGTTACAGAATGAAAGAAATATCGCGGTATTAGCCGCTTTATCAGATCTGTCAAATCGTTTTTCTCCCAGAGATTTTGAGAGTAGCGCATTCACGCCGACTCCGGTACCGGAAGCTACGGAAATCATAAGGCTCTGGAGCGGAAATGCCAGCGTGACTGCAGTCAGTGCATCTTCGCTGAGTCTTGCAACGAAGATGCTGTCAACAATGTTGTAAAGTGCCTGAACCAGCATCGAGACCATCATAGGAAACGACATGGTTATAATCAGTTTTTTGACAGGCATAACGCCCATCTTGTTTTCCTGTCTTTTCTCCATCAAAACTCCCAAAACAAAGCTTATTCGGATCTGTTCAGCTGTCAATGCAGCATTAACTGATCATCCCTGCTGCATGCAGATCAGTTCTCCGCAAACAGCGCATCTACGAACTCGTCGGAATTGAACCTCTGCATGTCATCGATTCCCTCTCCGACTCCGATATATTTGACCGGGAATCCCATCTCGGACTGGATGGCAATAGCGACACCGCCCTTGGACGTTCCGTCGAGCTTTGTCAGAACAATTCCGGTGATTGCCGTTGTCTCCTCAAATTCCCTTGCCTGCTGAAGGGCATTCTGTCCTGTCGCTCCGTCCAGAACGAGAAGCGTCTCTATATGAGCAAATCCGTACTCTCTCGCAAGAATCTTGTAAATCTTGCTCATCTCTTTCATAAGGTTCTTCTTATTGTGAAGTCGCCCCGCAGTATCGATAATGAGCATATCTGTATCGCGGGCTATAGCTGACTGGATCGCATCATAAACGACCGCTCCCGGATCTCCGCCCTCCGGACCTGTAATGATAGGAACGTTCGCCCTCTTGGCCCAGACTACGAGCTGATCAGTTGCACCTGCGCGGAAAGTGTCGGCAGCTGCGATCAGGACCTTTTTTCCCTGTTTGCGGTAGAGATTCGCAAGCTTACCGACAGTAGTCGTCTTTCCGACTCCGTTGATGCCGATCATGAGCAGCACTGTTTTCTGGTTTTCAAATGCAAAATCCGAGTCGTTTACTTTCATCTGTTCCTTGATCGTGTCCATAAGGAGCTGTTTGCATTCCGCTGCGCTGTGGATATGCTGCTCCTTTACTTTCTTCTTCAGATTCGTAATAATCTCATCTGTCGTGTTGATTCCGATGTCTGACATGATCATCGTCTCTTCCAGATCTTCGTAGAACTCATCATCTATCTTGTCATAAGATGAGAAGACCTGGTTCACGCCCGTAGTCATATTATCCCTGGTCTTTGTGAGACCTTTTACCAGCTTATCAAAAAATCCCATATAATACCTCCGTCGTCCGCAATACTCAGTTCTCGGATGAGACCGGTAAGAGCCGCATTTTATCTGAAACGGCGCATCCTAAAGCAGATTTCATTATCACGACAGTTTATCCTCGATCAGGTTGACGGAAACCAATGTGGAAACACCTTTTTCCTGCATCGTGATACCGTAAAGCCTGTCGCAGGCAGCCATCGTCCCACGTCTATGCGTTATGATAATGAACTGCGTATTTCTTGTCAACTTGTGAAGATACTCTGCAAATCTTGTAACGTTATTGTCATCAAGAGCAGCCTCGATTTCGTCAAGAAGGGCAAACGGCGACGGCTTCATATTCTGAATCGCAAAAAGCAGTGCGATTGCCGTAAGCGATTTTTCGCCTCCCGAAAGCTGCATCATATTCTGGAGCTTTTTTCCCGGCGGCTCTGCGACGATGGTTATGGCTGCCTCAAGCACGTCCGTCTCCCGGTCGATTTCCAATCTTCCTTTTCCACCGCCGAACAGTGCACGGAAAGCCTTATCGAACTGCCGGTTGATTTCCGAAAATTTCTCATTAAACTGCTTCCGCATGCCGATATCAAGTTCATCGATGATCTTCATCAGGGTCTTCTCAGACTCTACCAGATCTGCATGCTGAGTCGACATAAACGTATGTCTCTCGATAAGCTCCTTATATTCCTCGATAGCATTGACATTTACATGACCGAGCTTTTTTATCTCGTCTCTGATCTTCGAGAGCGCTCTCTTCATTTCAGCCCGATCTGTATGACCTTCACTTCGATACTTTTTAGCCTGGTTCGGAGTGAGCTCATACTCTTCCCACAGATGAGTGACGGAATTTTCAAGAGTTTCTTCCATCTTTTCCTTCTGAGAATGCAGACGGAAACTCTCCTTGTCCAGCTTCGAGAGAGTATCGGATAACTCATCCCTCTTTGAAAATGAGCTTCTGTGCCGAACGGATAGTTCCTCGCGTCTTTTCTGCATCCCCGCAAGTTTTTCGGAGTCCTCCTCCGCTTCTTTTTCTGCAGCGGTAATCGTTTCTTTGATTTTCTCTATGGCAGCCCGCTTTTCATCCGCTTCGGAGACCCCGGATTCAAGACTTTCCGTAATGCCTGCATCTTCTTCATCGAGAGAAGCTATTTCAGATTCAATACGTTCTATATTAGCCTTAAGGAAACCTCTGTTCTGCTCGAGAGAAGCCGCCTCCACGTGAATTTTCTCGACAGAAGCTGCCTGTCTCTCACGCTCGCCCATAAGCTTTGCCGCACTTTGTTCCAGCTCGGTTATATGCTGCGATATCCTGCGTTCTGCCCTCTCGGACTCGAGTAGTTCCCTGTGAATGGATGAACTCGAATCATTGATTTTTCCAATTTGCCGTTCGATTTCCTTGTTTTCACGGTCCAGCGCACTGCGGTCCAGATGATTCATTCTGATCTGATCGTCAGCCTGCTTTCGGGACATCTCGGCAGTGTTCTCACGGATCGATTCACCGTGAATTCTTCCTCCGATTCTTACGATTTCATCACGGAGTCTGTTTCTTTCATCCCTCTTTTCATCGATAAGAGCCTGAGACTTCTCCATGGCCTTGCGCAGGGATTTTACGCTTTCTTCAAGTTCTTCGATTTCGCGTTTTCTGCCGAGAAGATTTTCCTTATTGCGAAAAGCACCGCCCGTAATGGATCCGCCGGGTGAGAAGGATTCGCCCTGAAGAGTGACCATATAAAGAGAATGGTTATATTTTCTCCCTATCCTGATCGCATGATCTATAGTATCCACCACGAGTGTCCTTCCGAGAAGCTGCCGTCGAAGGTCTTCATAAAGTTCATCACAGGTGACAAGGTCTGATGCGATACCTATGACTCCTTCTTCTTTCAAAGCATCTTTTCGGTCAAATCCTCTTTTGCTCTTTACATTCGTCAGAGGCAGGAACGTAGCGCGGCCGAAATGGTTCATCTTCAGGAACTCAATAAGATACTTTGCCGTATTTTCATTGTCCGTGACGATATTTCGGATACTTCCGCCGAGCGCTGTCTCGATTGCGACCTCATATTTCCGTTCGGTACTGATAAGATCGGCGACGACGCCATGAATACCGGGATTTCTCCCTTTCTGTTCCATGACCTTTCTAATGGCATTGCCGTAACCTTCATAATGTTCGTTTATCGTGCGCAGGGAATCAAGTCTCGAAGAATCCCGATGAAAGTCTCTCTGCAGATTGTCAAGTTCCCGGTTTTCGTCCGCAATACGGCTCTGAAGCTCGGCGACCTGATTTTCAAGTGCCGATGACTCGTCTCGAAGATGTGCTATATGCTCCCTGATTCCTTTCAGGTTCTCTTCGGATTTTTTCTTTCTGTCTTCTGCCTCCGTTTCCTCTTCGGTAAACCGCAGCATCCTCTTGTCCAGTTCCGACTTTCTGATAGCGATCTGTTCAAGCATCGCATCGTAGCGCTGCATCTTGCCCTTGACATTCGTCCTCCCGTTCAGGAGCCCGATTATATCATTTTTATTCCTGTTTATTTCTTCATTGACACCTGCAAGTGAGCGGTCTGTCTTCGAAAGTGCATCCTCTTCTGTTCTCTGAACGCGTCTCATCGAAGCAAATGATTTCTCGAGCCTCTTGAGCTCCTCATTCATTTCTGTCTTCTCAGCAGTCTTTTTAGCTCTCTCCTCTCCTATAACGGTCCTTCTTCCGAGGAAATGCTCACTATTCTGCCTTACGGCATTTATCTGCTCATTCAAAAGATCGATCTGTCCTTTGAGCTGCTGCTGCATGATCCGGTTCCGGGATCCCCTCTCGCTCAAATCTTTTATCGAATCGTCCAGCTCGGCGATCTCATTGTCGACCAGCCGGTATTCTTCTTTGGTCTTTTCCAGTTCGCCCGTTACAAGGCCGATCTGATCGTCAGTGATCCTGACTTTTCCATCAACTTCTTTCAGCTCTTTTCCGATTCTCTCACTGTCGATCAGAAAGAGATTGACGTCCAGTTCGCGCAGAGTCTCTCTCTTATCGAGATAGATTTTGGCAACCTCGCTCTGTTTTTTCAACGGTCCGAGTCTTCCGGATATCTCACTCAGGATATCATTCACACGCAGCAGATTGGCCTGTTCCTCGTTCAGTTTCTTGAGCGTCGCATTTTTCCTGCGCTTGAATTTTACTATACCCGCAGCCTCATCGAATAACTCCCGCCTCTCATCCGGTTTTCCGGAAATGATGCGTTCGATCTGTCCCTGACCGATGATGGAGTATCCCTCCTTGCCGATACCGGTATCATAAAACAGCTCGTGTATATCGCGAAGTCTGACCGTCTGATTATTTATTTTATACTCACTCTCACCGGAACGATACAGCCTTCTTGTAACAGTGACTTCCTCAAATTCC
>CAMYVI010000100.1 GCA_947302185.1 uncultured Lachnospiraceae bacterium | reverse complement strand
AGAACGCTTCATTCAGATTGCCGAGAGGATTTGCATTGACCTTTTCCTTCCATGGCGAAACGCTCTCAACGCCGGCTATAAGCTTCGGAAGATTATCACGCAATGCGTCGAGGCCTTCATCTTCAGCCGTATATCCGACCGTCAGGTTCCCGGGATCAAATATCTTAGCCGTTAGCGATTCAAGATGACTGCGTATTTCAGCCTTTCTTTCCTTATAATTCTCTTCCAGATCCTTGATAAAACGATAATAATCGATTCCGCTGAGCTTTTCGGTGAATGCCGCCGTTCTTGAAAAATACGCTTCCGCCCTGGAGACAGCTGTCGCATGACCGGCACTCTGCATGGACATCTGCATAGAAGCCTTAATTCTTGCGATGATCTCATAGAGTCTCTTCTCATCGGAAAAGTCAGACGTCGTGATGATTTCACGTATATAATCTACCGCTTTATCCGTCATCCCGTAGAGTGCCTTACCTCTGACGCTGAAGAACACCTTATACTCGGATGCATTTTCGGATTTAAGATCCTCGAAAATCGACGTACCGAATGCAATTCCGCCGGTGTTCATATTAATCTCATTGTTGAGATCCATGTAGGTGTGAGAGGCGGTATTGACATTTGCAAGGACCGCTTTAAGCAGACCGATATACGGAACCTCTTCCATCGGGACATTGTGGATATCCCACAGAAAATCCGTATAACCTATCCCGTTCGATGGTGCACGGTGGAAGATGATCACAGGATTCGGTCCTTCGTGCGGCTCCTCGTATAGTCTGCACTCTATATTGGAGAGTTCTCTTGCCTTCTTCCCGATATCCTCACGCCTCAGAACGGGCAGACATTCGCGATCCTCCGCTGTATCAGTCTTCTCCTGATAGGCCAGGAGATCCTCCGTCGCCGTAACCAGACCGTCGATTTCTTCCTCTGTCAGAGAAGCCTTATACTCGGCAAGTTTCTCTGCAGTCTTACGGTCGCGTTCCTGCTGCAGTCCTTTTTTCGGCGCAAGAATGATGAGAGCAGCATGCGGATTATCAAGTATTCTTTTACGGATAAGCTCTTCAAAATAATCTCCTTCGAGCTCTTCCCGAAGCGATTCATAAGCATCGAGCTGTCTCAATGTGGTGAACGGCTTGTCTTCGTTGTAAAGCCATGTATCGAACACACTGATCCCGTACATCAATCCCTTCGGGTACGTTGCGTAATCCGCCTCACGGAACTGGAATTCAAGATAATTGATGCGGGCAAGCAGAGATTTTCTGTCGATTCCTTCATCGGCGATCTTTTTGAGAGTATCCCGGATAATGCTGACAAATTCTTCAGCCCGATTCTCCTCGGCATTCCGTGCACTTACGGAAAAATACGGCTGGAGGATCCCGTCACTGTACAGACTGTTGATATCTTTACCGATTCCGGCATCGAGAAGGGCCTGTTTTACAGGTGCTCCAGGCATCGAAAAGAGTGCGTAGTCAATAACGTCAAATGCAATCATCTCCTTGATATTTTCCGGGTCGCCGGTCACAACATTCCATGCGAGGTAAGTATTTTCCTCTTCGTTCTCCTCATCTGCGATCGGATAATAGTCCTTCACTGTTATCATATTATCGAAAGCTTTCTGGAATCCGATTTCAGAATTAACTGTGATCCTGTCATATTCCGACAGATAATTTCTGTCTATAAAATCAAGCGTCTCCGCCATATTCATGTCGCCATAGAGATAAATATAGCTGTTGGACGGGTGATAATATCCGGCATGGAATTCGAGGAACTGTTCATACGTGAGATCTGGAATACACTCGGGATCTCCGCCGGATTCAACGCCATATGCCGTATCCGGAAAGAGAGCATTGAAAATGACTCTCTCAAGATATTCGTCCGCCGAAGAAAAGGCTCCCTTCATCTCATTATAAACCACACCGTTATAAGTAATAGGATCGTCCTTATTTTCAAGATGATAATGCCATCCTTCCTGTCTGAAGATATTCGGTTCATCATAAATATGCGGATGCAGGACCGCATCGAGGTAGACGTCCATAAGATTCCTGAAATCCGTGTCATTGGTGCTCGCGACCGGATACATAGTCTTGTCCGGGTATGTCATGGCATTCAGGAAAGTGTTAAAGGATCCCTTTACCAGTTCCACAAAGGGGTCCTTGAGCGGAAATTTTTTTGATCCGCACAGAACCGAATGTTCGTTGATATGAGCTACGCCTGTAGAATCTTCCGGCGGAGTCCTGAATGCAATGTTGAATACTTTATTATTATCGGCTGCCGGGATCAACATGACCCGCGCGCCGCTCTTTTTATGCTCCAAGATCCATCCCTCAGCGTGGATATCGGGAAGTTCTTCGCGCATGATAATTTCATAAGTCCCCAGTTTTTCAATTTCGTTAATGTTCATGAAACCTCCAAATAAACTAATGATTCACTCTCCGATAGTCGATTACGGCCCGTTTCGTGCTTGCGCACTTCCACGACCCGGTAATTATAAAATTCTCTCCTTAATATAATCAACCGCTTCCAGAAGTCTTTTCTTCACTTCTTCACGATTAGTCCACCATTCCATGCACCAGACATTCATGACCGGCCAGCCTCTCTTCAACAGTTCGGAACTCATGAGTATATCACGGTCTTTAGAAGATTCGATTCCGGAATAATTTTCACTGTCAAGCAGAATACCGAGTATATACCGTTCCCGGTTGCAGGCCAGTGAAACTGCTATGTCTACCCGAAATCCGGACTCTCCTACCATTGCTGCGGTAATATAACCTGCTTCATCCAGAGTACTCCGAATCGCTTTCAGCACCCCGGCCTTTTTCTGCCTTTCGACCGATACGGAATCCTTTATTTCCTCCCTGTTGCCGGAAGCATAGTCAAGATAATCTGCAAGAGTCGTGCCTCCCCGGCTCAGCAGACTCTTTGCACGAATTTCCTCCGCAGTTATCGAGCTCACTACGGTCAGATGTTTTCTTGCTCGCGTAACAGCTGTATTCAGGTATCTCCACCCGTTCTCACCGAGTATGTGCATGAACTCTCCGCCGTTGCTGTCAGCTGTCATGCTGACAGAGAGAATTATATTATCCCTCTCATATCCTCCGGCGCTGAAGACATCCGTAACAAGCAGTTTTTCATCCGCTGTCTTAATCCACTCCGAAAAGAGATTGTCTCTTGCATACTCTTCCTCTAAAAGCTCGGCTATGCGCATACTCTGACGGGTTCCTATGGCAACGACGCCGATGGAGCATTTTTCTTCTTTCCCCTCTGAATACAACTTCAGAATTTCCCGTATGACTGCCCTTGCTTCCGCCTCATTCACGCCGGTCTCACTGTCGCACCTGCCTTCCGGGACATCCACATATTCGATACAGTTTGAATCCTGCACGGAAGACGGGAACGTTAAATATGCACCGTTATAGAACTGTCTGTTGCAAAATCCGAATAGCCTCTCATCCATGCTGCGGTAATGAATCCCAAGCCTGATTTCCGGGAGACCGGCAGCCAGACACATCTCCAGAATACTGTCACGAACCGGATTCTGGGAGATGTCGCCCGAGAGAATCAGTTCCCGACCTCTCGCGATGACTCCTGCCGCACTTTCCGCAGCCACCCCTGATGCCTCGTCTATTATGACAAGATCGAATACCGGCCATCTGTCCGACAGATATTCGGCACATGCCGCAGGACTCATCATGACGCACGGACATAATCTGACAATTACATCAGACATCTGATCAAGGATATTTCTCGCATTCGTCCCTCTTCCGAATGTCGAAACCGCTCTCTTCAGTCCCATAAGTCCGACTGCCAGTTTGGGCGATTCCTGAGGTCTCGGTCTGTTCCCTGCAAGCTTCTCCTGAACCTTAAGCACCGCCAGATGAGTCACCTCGGATTCTATCTGTCTGAAGTGAGCTATAAGTTCATTAAAAACATGCGCATCGAACTTGCCCGCCGCCGGATTCTTATAAAGTATCGATCTGATTAGCGACGAATAAATTCCACGATTGAAAATGCCCATTATTTCGTCATGGGAAGCGCCGCCGAGATAGCGGTCCACCAGAAATCCCAGGTCATTCGATCTGGCTTGAAGTGCCAGATCATTGAACTGAATTCTGTTGCCGAGCATTTCCTTATCTTCGAGAAGAACATTGCAGATATCTTCCATTATTCCGACCGGATCTGAAGAATAACCGCTCTCTTCTATATCAAGCAGTCTCACAAGATCCGCCCAGCCTGCCCGGACTCTGTCATACAGTTCGGGCAGCACATCGGCTGACTCTGTAGCATTTTTCCGTATATCGGCATTATAAGCGTACCTCATGAGAGTAGGCAGCTGATCGCAGAGCTCCCTGTATGCTTTAACACGCTGCGTCAATTCTTCCGCAGCATCATATGACGGGTAGTCTTTCAGAAGGCTGCGGCTCTCTTCCGTAAGCTCTTCCCATCGCTGCATCTGAAGCAGCGATTCCATCTGATACATTTTCACTTCAGCGAGCAGCTCCGGGATCTCTTTTTCCTCGAAACCGAAGTTGGCGTGCTTTTCTATCTCTGCTTTGAATTCCCTGACAGCCCTGTCCCTGAAGAACATTTTGGATTTCGCTGCGTTATATTCGGAAAGATATGCATCCATGTCGGCGTGAAGGAATTCCCCATCCCATTTGCCGTTCATTATAAGATCTTTTCCGGCAAATGCATCCGCACCGCTTATATATTCGCGAAGCTGCGTAAGAATCGGACCTGCATCATTTTTGAGAAGCAGAAACGACGGAACATCCCTTAATTCCGATACAAATTCCGCTATAGTGATCATCTGTCCGATATCGTTTTCGGTCACCGGGTACTTCAGTTCAAGAAGATCCACAAAACTCTTCAGTACATTTCTGAATTCTTCTATAGTTTTACGTCCGTCGCCTGCCGCACGCTGTGACTCGTTGAGAAGCTCTTCCGTATAAAATGTTCTCTTTACGGACGAAAGAGGGCTTCCCTTAGGATGGCCGATACTCTTTCCCGCATCTATAAGACGTCTGACCAGATCTCTCCTCTGTTTCAGAATAACAGAAGTAACGCTGTCAGCGTCTATTCCCCTCATCGGAAACTCGGGATACTCGCGGTATTCCTCATAAATGTCGAGCAGTTCTCTGAGACTGTAACCGCAGACATGACGGCTGTTCATCGTTGCGGAATAACTGTCAAGTGCGCGGCCTATTTCCTCGACCTCACCGGCCCTGCTCTCATAATCCGCACTGCCCGGTACACCTGCAGGCTGCATCGCTCGTTTAAGATGCGTCAGCAGATCACGCGTCCTTATGTTGCCCTGCTGCTCATAGAGACAGAAGGGAGTCAGACCGGCGCTGTCGAGCATTTGCAAAACATCTCGATAAACCTGTGTTTTTTCACAGGAGAAAAGGACTGTCTTGCCGCGGCAGACAGCATTTGCAATAATATTGGCTATTGTATGTGTCTTACCGCTGCCCGGTGCACCTGAAAGTACAAAACTGGTTCCGAGCATGGCTGCTCTGATCGCATATTCCTGATAACTGTCGGCGCGGAACGGAAGATATATCTTTTCTGCCATAACGGCAGCTTTATCTATCTCTGTCCTCTGCATGCCTTCCGTAAGTCCTCTGAGGATATGATGTTCTTTCAGTACATCCGATGAGCCGAGTTTTCTGCTCTGATAATAACCGGGCAGATCGAATATCCCGAGAAATGCTTCATCCAGGACATTCCAGCCTTCCCGACCGTCTATGGCCTGCCGAAAACGATCACATACTTTCTTTACATTGACGCCGTGATAATCTCCAGGCAGCGGGAAAAGCCCATCAATGTTCAGAAAATATTCGTTCTTCATTTTCTCGAGAAGAGCATAATTCAGCTGCGGCTGCGTTTCACCGAGCCGGAACGGGCGTCCTCCGTTATTGCTCTGTTTCACTTCCACCGGAAGCAGAACAAGCGGAGCATATCGAACCGCACCGCTGGATATCTCGGTCCAACGCAAAACACCTGCCGCCAGATACAGCAGTGATTTACCGTGGTCCTCGGATCCTCTGCCTGCCTCAAAAATAATTTCTCTGACACGCCTTTGCGTCTCTTCCCGGTTATAAACAGTATGGATTTTTTTGCGTCTGAAGTCCGTACGCAGTATATCATGCAGATTTTCCACCTGATTGCAGTTCTCCGGCGTAAGTTTTTCCGGTACCACATATTCTTCAGGGCGTGAAACGAGTCCGAAATACATGACATCGGACAGCATGTCTACATAGTCATTGACAAAGGCCGATAGCAGAGGAATGATCGGGCCGTCGAGTTTCATATCCGTGAGCTGATTCTGACCGTCAGAGTCATATAGTCTTTTCTTCCAGGTCTCGGAGTTCCTGAAAGCGTTGGCAAGTGCCCTGCTCTCTGTCCGATTGTCTTCAATAATCTGTCTGTCCGCATTTTTATTGCTCCGTAAAGCAGAAGAGCCATCCTTTCTTTTTCCTTTCCGGCGTCTTCGCTTTCTGTCAGAAGTTCCGGACACATGGTCAGCATGAATTCTGAGCGGAAGTGATTTGACTCCGTCCCTTCTGGACCTGGAAATGTCGAGCATGGCTACAAAGCCTTCAGGTATAAACACGGAGTTTATCGCCCTCTGGACAGACTCATCGAACGGGCACTCCATACCAAGCAGCATAGTTCTGCAGTCTATAAGAAGGATTTCCCCGGAATCGACTTTCGATGCCGCTTCGACCTCATTTTTCATTACAGCGCAGTCGAATGTCTGATCACTCAGCCAGACCCCCGCATATGCTTCCTCGTGCCGAAGGTAAATGATAGGATTAAGCCCCATGGCTTCCAGACATGACAGGTATATCAGTGTAATGTCATAGGCAGATGCTCTGTTATGTTTTCGTACTTTTTCCGCGAGACGGATACGTCTTAAAATGTCTTCCTCATTCGAAGAGTAAGGAATTTCGGAAATGCGCCGTTTTGTTACTGCGGTATAGGCGGCCGACGCCATTTTCCTTATTCTGTTTCTGTCCTCGGAAAGATATGCATCGAGAATCGATGAACCGGTCTCCCTTCCGAGAATTTCTGCAGCATCCGTGACAAGTTCCGATATAAACGGCTGATTTGGCATAATAAATGCAGGTATGAGCTCAGTATGAAAATCATTTCCCTTCCACTGATCATAAGCCATGACAACTACAGTTTTTCTCACGCTCTTGTTGATCAGATTAGAATATCTGTCCTTCCCACTGAACTCAAAGTTCAGAGTACACTCCGTCCTTTCGCCGAGAAATGCGAGATAAGATGTGTTCACACGAATGTCAGGCTGAACAATATGCCACTCCTCCCCTTCGTAGAGAGTCGGCGCGGTCTCCTCACATGTCGAGATAATGTCCTCGTCGGAAGAAATCGTGATTCTGATGTCTCTGATTTCACAGTTTCCTTCATTTTTGATCATTATATCGCGCACCAGAACGATGCCGCCAAGCTGCATGACAAAGTTCATTTCCTCACACATGCTCACATCGATGGTCAGCCTGGAAACGTCATATGCACCTTCCGGGACGTCTTCCTGCATTTCGGCAGAGACTATTACAGTCTCTTCGCGCTCGCCGGATCCGGCGTCTTTCGCCTCTGCTTCTTCCTCTTTCTCTGTCTCTTTGCGCTCGGCAATGTCGTAAGACGGCATATCATCTTTTATGGCGTTCAGACCTGCTGATATTATTTTCTGCTCGAGATCCTCGAAGTCCTCAGAATCGACATCGTAGCTGTCAGGCTCGCTGAAATCTTCCTCAATCCTTGTCTTCTCTACGTTCCCGAAATGATAGATATCAAGATCCGCGATCTGTTCGATATCGCGATAATACATACTGTCATCCGTATCATTGGGAACAGACGATAAGAATGTCTGTTTATCGGCAGGGTTCCGACCTGCGGCTTCGCGGGTACGGTTCCCGTCATTTCTGATGCTGTATTCAGTTTTCTGCAGATCTGTATCTCTTGAAACAGCCATATGTGCCACCTGAGTATCCATTCCGCCAAACGAATAGTTCCAATTCTCTTTCAAATGCAGCGTTTCAATCATATTTATGATCAAAAGCGA
The DNA here is from genome assembly GCA_947302185.1 of uncultured Lachnospiraceae bacterium. The sequence goes on along the minus strand of CAMYVI010000100.1, from coordinate 637 downwards.
ATCACTTGAATTATCCGCGTTTCTTTATTATCGGAAGTTTCGTAAGGAACTACCGATAAGCTTTCACATGCATAACAGAAATCATCCCGGCTCCTCTCTGATCATATTCATTGAGAATACACGCCAGATCGGCATAGGGTCCCCTTGCCCCGGTTCCCCCGTCATTGTGCAGATAAAGCCATCTCCCGTCAGATGTCACTGCTGCGGTGTGAAGTCCCTGCAGAATGTCGCCGATGTCATTGTAAAATGTCAAAATATATGCCTCATCAGCCGGATTCTGTTTCCGGAATTTTTTTATCGGCTTTCCTGTCCCGGAAAAGCGATTTGTCGTCCCGATATTTTCTGCAGGGTTTATGAATTCGGCAGGATTCGTGAACTCCTCGACAAGAAAGCGATGTTTTTGCAGAAAATATTTCATCTCTCCCGGATCGGTACCGAGATTGCCATAAAATATCATACCATTTTTTTCAAAAGCGGCAATGAGTTTCGGCAGACTCGGTTCCCTGCCGGTCAGAGCGCGAAGAACATTATACACAGCGATGACTTCGCACCCGGAATAGCTGACGGTAGCTGACCCGTAATACATATCGGTAAATTCGTTTTGATTCTCGATAAAACCCCCATCAGCTATGATTTT
>CAMYVI010000099.1 GCA_947302185.1 uncultured Lachnospiraceae bacterium | reverse complement strand
TTTCGGTTGAACTCTATCGCTGAAATTTTGATTGACGGGCATAGGGATTCTCAAAAGTTTCTATTTCGGTTGAACACACCTCTTGTTTTTTTACTTGATGGGCATAGGGATTTTGAAATGTTCCTATTTCGGTTGAACTCTATCGCTGAAATTTTGCTTGGCGGGCATAGGGATTTTCAAAAGTGTCTATTTCGGTTGAATGCACCTCTTGCTTTTTTGCTTACTGGGCATAGGGATTCTCAAAAGTGTCTATTTCGATTGAACGCACCTCTTGCTTTTTTGCTTGATGGGCATAGGAATTTCGAAATATCCCAATTTCGGTTGAACGCCATCACTGTAATAGCTCTTCCCTATCACGCATGTATATTTTGACACAAAGAAGAGGAATCCGGATCAGCAAAACCTGCATTTACAACCGAATTCCTCTATCTCTTATATTTCAGTCTCTTATATCTCAGTCTCTTATCTCAGTCTCTTATCTCAGTCTCTTATCTCAGTCTCTTATCTCAGTTTCTAATCTCAGTCTCTTATATCCCAAGCTCTGCTTCTTCTATCTCAAATCCCCCGATCTCTTATCTCTCTTCCCGGAAATATGACAGCCCCAGACTTGCCGGCGGCTGATCCTCCCTCTTCTTCCGCATCGAGACGCGAAGAAGCACGATGATCGTGACAACATAAGGAAGCATCTTGAAAAGCTCCTGCGAACTTCTCGTCAGTCCCGGAATATACAGATACAACCAGTAAAGAATGCCGAACAGATAAGAACCCCAGATTGCATTGAGCGGTCTCCATGTCGCGAAAATGACCAGCGCCACCGCAAGCCAACCCAACGCCTCAATGGTACTGTCCGTAGTCCAGGTTCCCTTGATGTAATCCATCGTATAATAAAGTCCGCCCAGACCTGAAATACCTGCTCCGATACATGTCGCAAGATACTTGGTTTTCAATACATTGATGCCTGCCGCATCGGCCGTAGCAGGATTTTCACCTACAGCGCGCAGATTCAGACCGGTTCTTGTCTTATTGAGAAAATAATACATGCCCGCCGCGATGATAATCGCAAGATACGCCATAAAACCGTAGCTGAAGAACACACTACCGATATTTCCCAGCTTAAAAAAATGGGAAATCGCAAGCCTGTAAGCGTCAGATGTCGTTCGGACGGATATCTGGCCGACGCCGCCTGCCATCTGATTCAGGCTTCCTCCGAAGAAGTTCGCGAGACCGTTTCCGAAAATCGTGAGCGTCAACCCGGTAACGTTCTGATTCGCCCTGAGTGTGATCGTAAGGAAACTGTAAAGCAATCCGCCTGCAGCCGACGCCGCAAATGCAGCCAAAAACGATAATATAAGAGATACCGTCCCGTTAGGATTTTCGACCGCTCCCTCATACCAGAAAGCCGTGGCAAGACCTGCTATACCGCCCAGATACATGATACCGGGAACGCCCAGATTCAGATTGCCTGATTTCTGTGTGAGAATTTCTCCCAGTGCACCGAACATGATAACGGTACCGAAGACGATTGCGGATTGAAAGAGCTGTGAAATCTGTACTGCTGTGATCATGCTTTCTTCCCTCCTTTCGATCCTTTGAAAATGATACGATATCTTACAAAGAACTCACTCCCCAGGATAAAGAAGAGAATGATTCCGGTAATGACACTTGCTGCAAAATCATTCAGATTATACTGTGACGCAATCTGCGTCGCACCCTTCTGCAAAGTGACAAGAAGCAGAGAAATCGAGACCATGATAAATGTGTTGAACTGCGCGAGCCATGCGACGATGATTGCCGTAAATCCCTGACCGCCCGCAGTCGATATCGAAATCGTGTGAGATGCACCTGCGACAGCAATGAAACCTGCAAGTCCGCAGATGGCACCGGAAATTGCAACAGTTCTGACTGTGACTTTTTCAACATTTATTCCGACATATCTGGCAGTGCTTTCACTGTAACCCACGACCGAAATCTCGAATCCCTGCTTTGCCTTTTTGAGGTATACGAACATACCGACCGTAAGCGCGAGCACAATGATAACGTTCAGCATATGTGCCTGCCCGAATAAGGGCGGGAACCAGCCGGCCTGCGTTCTCTGATTGATGATTCCCACTGAATTCGATCCGAACGGATTTTCCCAGAGAGCGACACAAAAACTCGTCAGCTGAATGGCGACATAATTCATCATGAGAGTGAAGAGGGTTTCATTTGCATTCCAATAAGCCTTGAAAATAGCCGGAATCGCTCCCCAGACAGCGCCCCCGAGGACACTGCAAACGGCCATCAGAATCAGAAGAAGCGGCGTCGGAAGCGATGCACCCAGAGCCCTCATCATACCCGCTGTGATAATACCGCCGAGCAGGACCTGTCCTTCAGCGCCGATATTCCAGAACCGCATCTTGAATGCAGGTGCCAGACCTACAGCGATGCAGAGAAGCATCATGGTATCGCGGATCGTGACCCATACTCTTCTCTCCGTTCCGAAAGCACCTTCGAACAAAGCTCTATACACGTCCATCGGATTTGATTTTGTGACAGCCAGGATAAAGACACCGCTGACCACCAGAGACAACAGAACAGCTATGACACGGGTTCCGTAAGATTTCACGATCGAGTAATCGTCCCGCTTCGCGATGCGGAGAAGCGGTTCATGGCCTGTTTTTATCTTGCTCATGTCAGCCCTCCTTCCTGAATTTGGTCATGAGAAGACCGACTTCTTCCTTAGTCGTCTTCTTCGTGTCAACAATACCGCTGACCTGTCCGCCGCAGAGAACTACGATCCGGTCCGCAAGCTCCAGAAGAACGTCCAGATCCTCACCGACATAAATTACGGCGACGCCGGCCATTTTCTGCTTAGTCAGCAGGTCATAAATTGCGTAGGATGTATTGATATCAAGTCCGCGGACTGCATAGGCTGTCATCAGGACCTGCGGATTCTGAGCGATTTCGCGTCCGACAAGAACCTTCTGGACATTTCCTCCGGAAAGTGCCCTGACAGGGAATTCCGTTCCGGGAGTCACGACCTCAAGATTGTCGATGACCCTTTCTGCCAGTTCGTGAGGGGCTTTGCGGTCCGCATTAATGCCGGAGCCATTTGTATAACTGCGAAGCAGCATGTTGTCGGTCATACCCATATCGCCGACCAGACCCATGCCGAGACGGTCTTCCGGGACAAATGACAGGCTTACGCCCTGTCTCCTGATCTCCAGAGGCGTCTTGCCTATCAGTTCCAGCTCCACTCCGTCTTTTGGCAGATAGGTCACACTCGATCCCTTCTCGGTTTCCTGAAGACCCGCTATGGCTTCCAGAAGCTCCTTCTGACCGGAACCCGAGACGCCTGCAATGCCGAGGATTTCACCGCCATTTGCGGTAAAGGATACATTATCCAGTCGCTTGACGCCCAGGGCGTCGAGAACAGTAAGATTTTTGACAATGAGACGCGGGACCGGATTCTTTACAACAGGATGTGCGATATCCAGTTCTACCGCTCTGCCGACCATCATTTCGGTCAGCTGCTCCGGATTTGTATCTTTGGTCGCTATATCACCGATATATTTGCCCTTGCGGAGGACCGCGACGCGGTCGGACACATCCATGACTTCATGCAGCTTGTGTGTAATGATAATCATGGACTTGCCGTCCTTCTTCATATTCCTCATGACGTCAAAAAGACGGTCGGTCTCCTGAGGCGTAAGAACGGCGGTCGGCTCGTCGAGAATCAGGATATTAGCGCCCCTGTAAAGGACTTTGATGATCTCAACGGTCTGCTTTTCCGAAACGGACATGTCGTAGATTTTCTTGGACGGATCGATGACAAATCCGTACCGGTCACAGATTTCACGGATCCTGGCTGAGACAGCTTTGAGATTGAGTTTGCCGTCATTTGTGCCGAGGGTTACATTTTCTGCGGCGGTGAAGACATCTACCAGTTTAAAATGCTGATGGACCATGCCGATTCCGCAGTCAAATGCATCATGCGGCGATGCGATCGTAACTATCTGTCCGTCAACTCTGATTTCGCCCTCATCAGGGTAATAGATTCCTGACAGCATGTTCATGAGAGTGGTCTTGCCGCTGCCGTTCTCACCGAGCAAAGACAAAATCTCTCCCTTGTTGATTGTAAGATTCACGTGATCATTTGCCAGTATTCTTCCGAAGCGTTTTGTCACGTTGATCAGTTCTACAGCAGGTGTGTTACTCAATTTGAATGAACCTCGCTTCCCAAATCGGATAATTGTGCGTTCGGACGGGGGAGTGCATTTGCAGGATTTCCCGTTCACATTCTGCACCTCAGGGACTGGGGTGCACAAGGCGGGCGGGAATTGATATTTGCAGGATTTCCCATTCACATTCTGCACCTCAGGGACTGGGGTGCACAAGGCGGGCGGGAATTGATATTTGCAGGATTTCATGTTTACAGTGGCAGTGCACTGCGCCGAATGTGCATTTTATTCTTCATCGCGCAATAGAAAGCGCTTACGCGCTGCGCACGTCGCGGCAAGAACGCCGATGCGTTCTTGAAAACAATAATGAGTGAAATGAGAAAAGGGACCGCCGCATTATACATTGCTTCCGAATATGGCATCTGCAGGTCAGTCATTCTGACCTGCAGCCCGTATTCCGGCCTCCTATCGGGGATCCGGATCACGGATAAATCCATATTCTGCTGTGCTTTGCCTTAATGCGACAGTCCTCTGACTGTCAGTTAGTAAGCTCTGTGATACCGTCAATGTGAAGTGAGAAGTACGGAGCGCTGCGGAGCTCGGACTCAATGAACGCACCGTCAACGATAGCTTCGCCATTGTCATTTACGAAATCGCCGTCTGAATCCAGACCGAAAGCGGATGTGACTACGCCGTTATCATCTACAGTGTAGGAGCCGTCTTCTGAAGGCTTGCAGGTGAATGTAGATGTATCGAATACCTGAATGGAACCGTCCTTGATACCTTTCCATGTTTCTTCAACCTTCTCAGCAGTGCCTTCTGCACATGCATCGCCAAGCTCGGAAATCATAACAGCATCATCCTCAGCGCCTGCGGAATAGTCGGTCGGTACGACATCGCCCTTAATGAAGCAATCGAGCATGTGCTCATACAGTACTGACCAGTTATTCTGAGCAGATGTAAGAGCAACGTCCGGAGCTACACTTCTCATATCGATGTTGTAACCTACACAGTAAACTTCCTTGCCGTTCTGGTGAGCTGCCTGAACTGCAGACGGAACGCCTGTGGAATCAGCATGCTGGCTGAGGATAGAGCAGCCCTTAGCCATAAGAGCTTCAGCGGCAGCACCTTCAGCTGTCGGATCATACCAGGAATTCGTGTACTGAACATCCATGTGAGCTTCCGGGACGACGGAACGAACGCCCAGGAAGAATGCTGTCATACCGGATACAACTTCTGCATACGGATATGCACCGATATAACCGATATACGGATCGAGAGTCGGGTCTTTTTCCATCATCTCTGCGAGCTTCATTCCGGCAACAACACCGGATACATAGCGGGACTCGAATGTGTGCGGGAAAATGTTCTTGAGGTTATTAAGACCTGAACCTGCGGCCATGTCGCCCGTGCACGGTACAAAGACTACATCCGGATATTCCATAGCAGCCTGCTGCATGTAGCTCTGATGTGCATAGGAGTCGGAAAAGATGATATTGCATCCTTCTTCTGCGAGATCTACTGCGTTGTCATAGCAGCTCTCGTCTTCCGGGATGTCCTTCTTGATGATGAGCTGAGTGGACGGATCTACACCGAGAGCCTTGCAGGCTTCTGTGATACCGTCAATGTGAGCTGCATCATAACCGGAGTTCTCATCTTCAACACAGATAAGTCCGATTTTGATGTCTGCTGCTGCGACCGGCTCCATAGCTTCCGGCTCGGCTGCAACTGCGTCTGCTGCATCCGCTGCCACAGATGTGTCAGTCGCGTCGGTTGTGCCTGCAGAAGAGCTGCTGCCACCGCATGCTGCCATGCTGACTGCCATGACGGCGGTCATGATTACGGCAAAGAGTTTCTTTCTCATGTTTTGTTCCTCCTTAAGATAGTAAAAAGGGTTCGTTTTTTGAACCCTTACATTCTATAAACACCTTAATTAAAAGTCAATTAATCATTCTCAAAAAATGATTTTTTGAGAGATTCGACGGTTAGGGGCTTACTTTGACGTGTTTCTTTGATGAAATTGCTGTTTTGGGTGCCGGGACCCCCTAATCGGGGACGGTTCTTAACGATTAAGAACCGTCCCCGACTAGACAGGAACCGTCCCCGACCAAGCAAGAACCGTCCCCGACCGGACAGGACCGTCCCCGACCAAGCAAGAACCGTCCCCGACCGGACAGGAACCGTCCCCGACCAAGCAAGAACCGTCCCCGACCGGACCTCTCACGCCAATTATTTCTATAGTAAATAAAAAAAATAACAGTTATAATAGACTCAAGACCACAAACAACAATCCATACAGAAGGAGTACCCCTTGAGAATCATCATCATCCGCCACGGCGACCCCGATTACGCCAACGACTCTCTCACCCCGCGCGGCGACATAGAAGCCAAGCTGCTCGCGAACATCATCGACCGCTATAACATCGACCACTTCTACGTCTCCCCGCTCGGCCGCGCCCAGCGAACCGCCGCCTTCTCACTCGAAAAACTCGGCATGACCGCGACCACCCTCGACTGGCTGAAAGAATTTCCGCCGCGCATCCTCCGTCCGGACGGCAACGGCAGGCGCATGATCGCCTGGGACTGGCGTCCCGCTGACTGGACCGCAATCCCCGAAATGTATGATAAAGACAAATGGTGCACTCACCCCATCATGCACGAAGGCGGCGTTGATGCGGAAGCTTCATATGTATATAACGGCCTGGATACTCTGCTCGCGAAGCACGGATATGAGCGCGACGGCAACATCTACAGAGCAGTGAATTCTAATCACGACACGATCGCTCTCGTCTGCCACTTCGGCATCGAATGCGTTCTCATCAGCCATCTGATCGGAGTCTCACCCATGCCGCTCTGGCACGGATTTGTCTCGGCTCCGACGGGCATCACCAGCATTTACACAGAAGAGCGCCGTCAGGGTATCGCCTCATTCCGCGTAAACGAGTTCGGCGCGACACCGCATCTCCTGCTCGGCGGGGTAGAACCCTCGAAGAGAGCTCGCTATGTCGAATGCTATGATGACAATGTGGAGGGTCTCGAAAGAGATGACAAATGATACCGTCACCTCTCCCCATCCATCGCACTCTCTTATCCCCACTGTCGGAAGAAAATCATCTCCCGAAAAAATGTAAGCATCACAACCATCGGTGCGTAAAAAATTACCGATGATATTCATAATCTTACGAAAGGATCACTCACCATGTATGAAAAAGGTTACAGAACCGTAAGTTACTCCCGCACCGAAGCCACCCACCTCTTGCGCTATGTGGACATCAACGGCCAGAACCGTCTCTTCGGCGGCAAACTTCTGGAATGGATCGATGAAATTGCCGGCATTGCCGCCATGCGTCACGCAAGCATGAACGTTGCGACCGTCTCCATCGAGCACCTCGAATTCAAGAAAGGCGCTTTCCTGAATGATACGCTTGTTATGATTGCCTATGTCACACATGTCGGCCGGACATCTATCGAAGTACGTGTCGATACCTGGCTTGAAGATCTTGAGACGGGCATGCGCAGACCAATTAACCGTGCATTTTTAACAGAGGTCTGCATCGACGAAAACGGAAAGCCCACAGCCGTTCCCTACGGTCTAAAAATAGAAACATTTGAGGAGCAGGCAAAATGGGATGGTGCCGAAGAGCGCATAGAGGCACGAAAGAAAAGGCAGAGAGAGGGCTTCTGATAAACAAATCCGCAGGTACTTTTGATATACAAATCCGCAGGTATGCTTTATTTCCGTTTTATCATCTATGGTTTGCTTCAGTTTTATCATGTATAATTTGCATCAACTCTATTCTCTACTATATTTATAGAAGAAACCCGTAACTGTTCGTAAATCTCTGTTCAATCACACAGTGCCAAACATTTTTCAAATAGGAGGTTCCATGGAAAAACCAATCATCCTAAAAGAAAATATAGATACCCTCATGGAGAGCCGCTTCATCAAAGTCTTCGACCTGAAGTACGCTCCGGGCAAACATTACTACGACGCGAGTCGCCGTTCGCTGGACAATCTTGTCGCTCATAAGTCTGACGAAGAATTCAAGGCTATGCTTCCGGATGCCGTCAGCTGCTTTGTCATCCTGAAAATTGCAAATGAAGCCCCCAAGCTCCTCACCTCCTACGAGTTCCGCTACCCGACCGGTCAGTTTCTGCTCAGTCCTCCGGCGGGACTCATCGATCCGGAGGATGCAAACCTATCATCAGTGACAGACGGCGTGCGACCACAAGATGCAGCCATACTGTCAGCTGCTGCCCGTGAGATCAAAGAAGAGACCGGACTGGAAGTGAAGGAGACCGACCGTCTCTTCGTCGTCAATCCCCTCCTTTTCTCCAGCCCGGGCATGACCGACGAGAGCAACGCACTCGCCTGTGCGGTAATTGCTATAGACGATACGTCTGCTCTGTGCCAGACCGGCGCGGTCGGCTCCGAGCTTTTCGACGGCTTCAGGCTGTTATCGCAGGATGAGGCTCGTGAGATAATAAAGCGCGGCTATGATGAACACGGAAACTACTTCTCTGTCTATACATGGTGCGCACTTATGTACTTTGTGTCGGGGATGTGG
>CAMYVI010000098.1 GCA_947302185.1 uncultured Lachnospiraceae bacterium | reverse complement strand
CCGGAATATGAAGTTCATTCACGAAGAATTCCTTTGTTCTGGCAATTGCCGCCGAGGCAACTTCCATGTCATCCTCACCGACTATTCCCCACACATTCCGACCGTACTCGGCAAACTTTGCAGCTGTATTCTCATTCAGGGCAAACTCCATCCAGTGAGGCGTGAGAATTGCAAGTCCTTCTCCGTGTGTAATATCATAGAACGCAGACAGCTCGTGCTCTATCGGATGTACACACCAGCCGACCTCGACGCCGCCGCTCAGAATACCGTTGATCGCGTTGCTCGAAGCCCACATAAGGTTAGCACGAGCTTCATAATTATCCGGCTCCGCTATTGCAATCGGTCCGTATTTTATACATGTCTTCAAAACACCCTCACAGAACCGGGCCTGAAGATAACCTCCCTCGACATTAGTGAAATAGTTTTCAAATGTATGGCTCATGATATCAGCTGTCCCCGCAGCCGTCTGTTTTGCAGATACGGAATATGTATATTCCGGATCGCAAATAGACATGACCGGCTTGAAGAAAGGAGACGCCGTTCCCCACTTCTCATGCTTCGACAGGTCGGAAATAACTGCATTCTTATTCATTTCGGATCCCGTAGCTGCCATTGTCAGGACCGTGTAAATCGGAAGGGCCTTCAGAATATATCTCGGGTGAATGACAAGACTCCACGGATCTCCGCCGTAAAGAGCTCCTCCTGCGATGACCTTGGCTGCATCAATGACTGAACCGCCGCCGACCGCAAGGACCATATTCACCTTATTATCCTTACAGATCTTAACGCCTTCACGCACGGATTCGATTCTGGGATTCGGCTCAATGCCCGGAAGTTCATAAATACGAAGACCTGCTGTGCGAAGTATGCTGATAACTTTATTGTAAAGCCCGCTTTTCTTGATGCTGCCTCCGCCGTATACCAGCAGCACCTTGGTGCCGCTTTCTTTTATTTCTGCAAGATGCTTAATCTGACCTTTACCAAAATAAACCTTTGTAGGAATGGAATGTGTAAAATTATTCATACAATTCTCCTTATATAAAAATAATCAAGAACGCCTCGGCGTTCTTGCCGCGCCGCGCATGGTGCGAAGCACCTTCCTTAATGCGCGGCTGCGATCCGCCGGAGGCTTTTAATCTCTGACGCGGGTTTGTATCCCATGTCAGAGACAAGTTTCATTTTGCGCATTCATCTCACGACTTAAGTCACGAGAATTCTGCGTCAGAGATTAAAGTTCCCGGGCGACCTGACTTATTTATGATGTATATCCGGACATATCCGGTTCGGATGCGAGATCCGGCGCCGCCTGCTGACCGGGTGCATTCACCGGTTTAACAAGCTTCTGAAGAAGTTCTTTCTTCAGAAGAAGACTTTTGCTGTTCGGATTAATGATCAAAGCACTGATGTCCGGGCTTGCGGCAACGGTCTGCGCACATTTTCCTGAAGGAATCTGGACCCACATGAACTGTTTGGTCATTTCTTTCGGGATTTCATCCTTGTTCGTAAAAGATGAATATATCCACTGGCCATCTTTAGTTCTTAGCATAGCCGGAACCAGGCGCACCGGATCTTTCGGCGCATACTGCTTCCCGGCTTGTCTGGCTTCCTGCATAGCCTGCGCATCCTTCGGACTCATCTGCATACGCATCGGAACCCACAGCCAGCAGTTCTGCAGCGACTCGAGGGCTGACTTAAAGCTGTCCGTCGTTTTTATTTCATGATGACGCTGAATCAGATAGGAAAGAACCATACCGTCACTGTCACGCTTCCTGGAGAGCTCCTCCTGCTTAGCCTTTCTCTCCGCCATCTGCTCCGGTGTGAGCTTCTGAGAAGCCGGCTGCGCATTCGGTATGCTTTCCGAAACCGGTTCATGAGCCGACTCTTTTTTTCCTTCCGCATCCTGCTTCCCCGATTCGTGTAATGCATCATCGTCCTTTACAACGGAATCAGTATCTTCCGAATCCGATGCCTTTACTTCCGTCTCCTCTGTTTTTACTTCGGGGTCCGCAGTTTTTACCGCGGGTTCTTCTTTTTTTATTTCGGAATCTTCCGTATTACCTCTCTTAAAGAAATCAAAAAGTCCCATATTCTCTTCCTTCCTGACCGGTATATCCTGTCATTATCTCTTCAAGAACGCATAACCGTTCCTGTATATAGTTTACCGTATTCCCTGAAATAATACCACTCATAGAATCGAAATGCAAAATTTGTCTGCTATTTGCACGAAAAAGACATGCCCGGTCTGCTTTTGGAAATATACAGTATAAAAGAAAGCCCTGCAGCGAATCAGCTCCTCGCTTCAGGGCTTTCTTTTATCTTTTTACATACTTCCTGCTCTTTTTCATGGCCTCCGCCTTATTCTTCTCTGCCGAACGTACGATTTCCCTGATTGCACAGATCTTATCTGCAAGGGTCACGATATAGGCCTCCCTGTGACGCGGAGGAACTATCGTCACCGGCCACATGTGGTGCGCAATAACATCCTTCTCGATGTCAGTGAGATTTCCGAGCAGATTCTCGGCGGCTTTTACGGAATCCTTGGGATGCCTGAAACAACAGACGATATTATTCGAATACTTATCATATCTGCCGAGAATTCCGAGGTCATGACAGAGGGCTGCCCGGGTCATCTGCTCTTCATTAGTGTTAATTCTGACTCTTTTTAACAATCTGCTGATTGCAAGAGCCGTACATGCCACTTCCATGCTGTGAGCGCCCACTGTGGTCTTGTCATGGTGTATCTGTTTCTGTGCCTCACGGAACTTAGTATTCTCAAGAATATCTTTTCCTATACTGTTAACATCTTTGACAATGATTTCCTTCATTTACCTTCGAATAGCCTCCTCGCATCCGGTCACAGTCAATAAGTGACTGCCGGCATTACATTATGCTCAACCGGATCATGTCATATTGCGTGCATAATTCTATTCTATAATGTTTCATTTGTCACGATGCTTTATACTCTTTTAATAATCTGCATGCTTCACAGACCGGCTTCACGATAATTCAGAGTCGGAGACCCGTTATCTGTGGACGCTCATATGACGTCAACAGATTCATTTATTCCTCAGCTGTTTTTGCATCAGCTTTTTCCGCCGCGAGAGCGGCATTCATCTTACTGCTGCTGAATGCGTAATGCAGCATACACATAACGAGGAAAGTAAGTATGACGCCTATAATCAGAGAGATGACTGCATTCTGTACAAAACCGGCGATAATATAAGTGACAAACGAAATCGCAGCCGCTGTCAAAGCATACGGCATCTGCGTCGATACATGCGCGATATGATCGCACTGAGCCCCCGCAGAAGACATAATCGTTGTGTCGGAAATCGGTGAACAGTGGTCGCCGCATACAGCGCCGGCCATACATGCCGATACGCAGATTACCGCCAGCGGATTTCCGCTCTCAAGCGGGAACGCATTGAGACAGATCGGAATCAGAATACCGAAGGTTCCCCATGAAGTACCCGTTGCGAAAGAAAGACCTACTGCAATCAGGAACACAATAGCCGGGAGGAAATTCTGCAGTGACTGGGCGCTTCCGCTGACAACACCGGCAACGTATTCGTCTGCACCGAGTCCGAGTGTGACGCCTTTCAGGGTCCATGCCAGTACAAGGATCATAATGGCAGGAACCATTGCCTTAAAACCTTCCGTCAGGCAGTCCATGCACTCCTTAAACTTGAGGACTCCGCGAAGGATATACATCACGATGGTAATAACCAGCGCGACAAACGATCCGAGCACAAGACCTACTGAAGCATCACTGTTCGCGAATGCGTCGATGAAACTTTCACCCTCAAAGAACCCGCCGGAGTAAATCATACCGATAACGCAGCAGACTATAAGAGAAGCAATCGGAAGCACCAGATCTACGACTTTTCCCTTTCCTTTGATGGAATCGTCCGATGCGGCCGGAGCCTGAACCGTGAAAATATCACCGTTTGCAGCATTTCTCTCATGTAATGCCATCGGACCATAGTCTATTTTCATGACCGTGATGGAAACCATCATTATAATGGTGAGCAGTGCATAATAGTTGAACGGAATTGCGCGGATAAAAAGAACAAGACCATTCGTGCCCTCAGGCGAAAATGCGGATACCGCTGCAGCCCAGCTCGAAATCGGTGCAATAATACAGACAGGAGCAGCTGTCGCATCAATAAGGTAAGCCAGTTTGGCACGTGACACCTGATGCCTGTCTGTGACAGGCCTCATGACGGAACCGACCGTGAGGCAGTTGAAATAGTCATCGATGAAGATAAGGCATCCGAGAAGGACAGTCGCCAGCTGAGCGCCGACGCGTGTCTTTATATGAGTGGAAGCCCATTCTCCGAAAGCAGCGGATCCGCCCGCCTTATTCATGAGGGCGACCATGATTCCGAGGAATACAAGGAACACAAGAATACCGACATTATAGGAATCGGCGATCTGTGCGATCATTCCTTCCGAAAAAATAGCATTCAGGGTTCCGACAAAGCTGAAACCCGAAATGAATAATCCACCGACAAAGATTCCGACGAAAAGCGAACTGTATACCTCTTTCGTAATAAGTGCCAGTGCTATTGCAACAATTGGCGGGACAAGAGCCCAAAATGTACCGTTCATAGAGATTTTCCCCCTTCTAGAATAATGTCAGACTGCATCTGTCCGGTACGGGAAGAAACACTCCGCCGTATGGCCCCGGAACAAGACAGAGCAGCCGAATAGGACACTTCTCATCGCTTACAGATTGTAGGAGACGGAAACGCCCTTCCCTGTTCAGGTACGTGAACAGTGCAATTAGGCTTTAGTATAGCACAACTTTAAAGAGATGGTGCAAATTTCTTCAAAAGAATTGCACCATCTCCTGTTTTTTAATCATATTTGTTGAAAATAGTTACTCAGTCGGATCCGGAAGATCCGGAATGAACTCAACATAAATCTGATCGAAATCATCTTTCAGATCCTGAATGACATATTCTCTGAGTTTAGTCCAGTGTCTTATATCAATCAACGACGTATCAAGATTTTCCCTCAGATATACTTCTATCCATGTCTTCCTGCCCGTCTGTATGACATCAATGAAAGTGGCTTCATAGGGAAGCCCTTCAAGATTGCGCTTTACTACTTCATGTACTTTATCCATGATATCCTGCGGAGGAGAAAAGAGCATCATCTGCTTAAATCCGCGTATCAGCTCCCGGATCGGCTCGGCAAGGAGCAGAAGAGACATTGTGATGGCTACAACAGAGTCCATATATGGTGCGAACGGGGCCAAAACCGAGTCGCCCAGGACTTTCTGCGCGATAAAAGCTACAGCAATTCCGCAGCTCCCCACGATATCTGTCTTCCAGAGATATAGTTCCGCATGAATGGTAGGGGACTCATATTTACGGCTCATATGCTGTAGGAATAAGTACATAAGTACACTTCCTACGCCGAGCATAATTTCAAATGCGGCGATACCGCCCGGGTCTACCGTATGACCGCCTCCGAGGATGACGTTCACGTTGGTGCTTATCATGACAAGAATCAATGCCAGAAGAGCCATATATTTAATGATCAGGAACAGAGACTCAACCTGGGCATAACCATATGGATGGCGCTCATTGACCGGCTGGTAAAGCAGCGGAACCAGCACAAGAAACGGTCCCATCATGATAAGCTCGGCAGAATCAAAGATCGCATCCATAAGAATCGAGTAGGAGTGCAGAATAATGGCCATAAGTACCTCTGCGCCCGAAAGAGCGCAGCTGCCGATAAAAGATATGCGCAAAATGCGTTTTTCTATTTCTACCTGATTGTTCATGAACTGCCTTCTTGATGAAAATTCCAATGCACAAAACCGGTTCAGCGACAGACCTGACTACAAGCGGAAAACCGGTCCACAGCACAATAAGCATTTATTTGACTGAATTCTAATCTATGAACAGCTGGCTGTCAATCCGTCCCTGTCAATAGAACTTGACAAACCCGGCTTGCAAAGATAAACTCCATTTAAATCCTATCGTTCCAATAGGCAATCCATAAAAGAAGAATAAAATCAGGAGACTCTCTATGACCCTTCAGCAATTGCGCTACGCTGTCGAAATCGCCGACAGCGGCAGCATCAACGAAGCTGCCAAAAAGTTATTCATCTCGCAGCCTTCTCTCTCGGGTGCTATTAAGGATCTTGAGAGCGAACAGAACATCGTCCTTTTCCTGCGTTCCAACAGAGGCGTCACGATCACCTCAGACGGCGCCGAATTTCTGGGCTATGCGAAACAGATTCTGGAACAGTATCATCTGATTGAAGATAAATTCATTGCGCCAAAAAATCATAAGAAAAAGTTCAGTGTCTCCATGCAGCACTATACTTTCGCAGTCCAGGCATTTATCCGGGTCATAAAAAAACATCAGGACTATCAATACGCCTTCGCCATCCACGAAACCAAAACTTATGAAGTAATCCGAAATGTTGCCACTCTGAGCAGCGAGCTTGGCATTTTATACCTCGATAACTTCAATCGAAAAGTCCTCACAAAGCTTTTCCATGACAGCGACCTGGAATTCACGCCACTGTTCGATTGCCATATTTCAGTATACTTCTGGAAAAATCATCCCCTTGCAGATTTGGAGTCCATCCGCTTTGAGCAGTTGAAACCCTACCCATGCCTGTCCTTCGATCAGGGCGAAAACAACTCCTTTCACTTCGCAGAGGAAGTGCTGTCCACCTATGATTATGACCAGATCATCAAAGCAAATGACCGTGCGACCATGCTGAATCTCATGGTCGGGCTCAACGCATATACATTATGCTCGGGTATCATATGCGAAGACCTGAACGGCGAGTATTATAAGTCAGTACCGCTTGAAACGGACGATACGATGACTATCGGCTACATCAAAAAAAGGCGTCTTCCCCTCTCACAGCTTGCGGAAGAATATGTTCAGGAACTCAGGACATACGGGAACAATCAATGAAATATATAGGCTTTGTCTGAAGTTTATGTTATTATTATGATTGGTTTTCGTCCCGGCGGAGGCTTTTCTTCATCGAGAGATTGTACACACGATGAAGCCAAATTTCACTTTGCGCGCGTATCTCATGATTTAAGTCACGAGCATTGCGCAATGAAGAATAAATCACAGTGAGGTAGCGTATGTCCAGAAATAGATACAATGGAAAAATCCGTAATGTTAACGGCCAAAAAGCAAGAGCATCTAAAAAGACTATGGCTATAATCTCCGTCTGTGCGATCATTCTGGGAATCTTCATCACGGCACAGGAATATCTCGACAGGCACACCCGGGCGTCATTAGCTGCCCGGACCGCGGTAACGGAAGCACTGGACAGCGTATCTGAAGCTATCCCGGGCTACGTGGAAACACTCAAGAAAGACAGCGATGACGCAAAGACTCTGACTCAGGCTGCCGAACTGTTGTCTTCAGACAGTTTTTCAGAAAAAAGCGATGCTTACAGATCCGTCGCTTCCGTCCTTGCGAACCATTCCTCTGATAAATCGAAATCCGCCGAAGCATTGAAGGAAGCCCTGGAAACTGCAGAGGACGCAGCTGTGGCCTATAATCAAGAGGCTCAGGCGGTAAATGAAAAAATCGTGAAATTTCCTTATAATATCGTAGCCCGTATCTGCGGATACTCCGAGTTTATAATTTTCTCATTGAACTGATCCGAAAAAGGATAATACAAAAAGGCTGTCGGACTAAGATCTGTCGCACCCGAATATGGCGTTCTTTCATATACCCGCCATACTCGGCTGCGCAGTCCCGGTCCGGCAGCCTTCTTCTGTCAGTTTACATTCTGCGCATTCGTCATAGACTTATATCACGAGAAATCGTGTTCGCGCTCATACTCTTCTATCATGTTAAGATTAGCCTGTGCCTCTTCACTCAGAATATCGTACGGAAACTCCTCCGGATCATAAATAGGATCGTACCAGTCGAACTGTCCGAAGTAATCGGAATAAATCTCACTCCGGAATGCATAACCGTAACGGGCATAGATTTCGTTGGCAATCAGTCTTATTTCAAACTGTGACAATCCGTCCAGTTCAGAAGGATCCATTATTCGCGAGTCGCTGTCCGGTACCAGAAATCCGGATTCGGAAGGTTCCATATCGATAGCCTCAGGTTCCGTTGTCTCCGGATCCTCATATGGTGTCAGCATTTCAGCCGACGGAGACGGCGTGACAGATTGCGGAATTATTGCATCCACATCCGGCGTCGGAATCGGTGTGACTGTCGGGGTCGGCGTGTTCGACGGCGTAGGCGTAGCTGTAGCCACCGATATAGGGGTTATAGTCAATTCAGCCGTTTCTATACTTTCATCCATCAGAATTTCTTCGGGATGTACGTCTTTGACCATAGGTACAATGTAAAGAATTATCCCTGCGAGACCGGCAACGGCAAATACAGCAATAAAAAACACTAAAATTCTTATTCCGAGCGGCGTCTTTTTCTTCTTTACGCCTATAACTCCCTGTACTTTACTTTCCTTATTCTCTTTTTTCGGGGTCGGTTCCGGTTCCTCGGCCTCGGCCTGCTGGTTCTGGTATTCTATACTCTCCAGTTCCAGACTTCCGATATTAAATGCACCGTATCTCGATTCAGCATAATCGAACTGAGCATAATCATTGACATTATAGTCATCAGGATACGTTTCATTATCTGTCTCGAAATTGGCTTTGACCTGTTCGAAAAGCTTCATTTCCTCAACAGAAACTCCCGCCTCGTCAGCCTGAGCCTTAAGTCTGTCAAAATCCTCTTTACTGTCATCGGCACCA
>CAMYVI010000097.1 GCA_947302185.1 uncultured Lachnospiraceae bacterium | reverse complement strand
TTTCCTTCTGGAAGAAGCCGTACGAGGGCTGATAACTGATTTTATACTGAGTATTTGGGGCTGCCGCTTTGCGGCGGCCCTTTTTTGATTGTCGAACCGTCCCTCTCTAAGCTTTAAATTAACACTTGCCGATTCAGAGTTTCCTGTGTATGATATACAATTGGATTTAAAAACCAACACGCATTGAGGAGCGCATTATGAAAGATAGAAAAATTTTCTGCCTGAATAACATCAGCGAAGTCGGAACCGCAAAGTTCCGTGAAGGATATGAACTTGTCGACTCAATTGATGAAGCCGCAGGTGTTCTTGTCCGGTCCGCCAACATGAATGAGATGGAATTCCCGAAGAACCTTCGCGCCATCGCGCGCGCTGGTGCTGGCGTCAACAATATACCGGTAGAGCGCTGCGCCGAGGAAGGTATCGTCGTCTTCAATACCCCGGGAGCCAACGCCAACGCAGTCAAGGAACTGGTCATCGCCGGCCTTATGCTGGCAGCCCGCGATGTAGTGGGAGGCGCCGATTGGGTAAAAGAGAACGCAGACGACCCGGATATCAAGAAGGCTGCAGAAAAAGCCAAGAAGGCATTTGCCGGAAACGAAGTGCTGGGTAAGACCCTCGGAGTAATCGGCCTCGGAGCCATCGGCGTTCAGGTCGCGAATACGGCTTCCCAGCTGGGCATGGATGTCTATGGATACGACCCGTATCTCTCGGTTGACGCGGCATGGCACATGTCCCGCGCAGTGCACTACGCCGAGACGCTTGATGACCTTTTAGAGAAAAGCGATTTCATTACGATTCATGTCCCGTTCATGCCTTCCACCAAAGGGATGATATCAAGGGACAGCATCAAAAAAATGAAGGATGGCGCGAGCTTCCTGAATTTCGCCCGTGATGCTCTGGTCGATGAGGAAGCCATGGCGGAAGCACTGGAGTCCGGAAAAATCAAATGCTATGTAACTGATTTTGCAAATCCGCTTTCGGCGCACATGAAGCACGCCGTTGTCCTTCCCCATCTGGGTGCATCCACAGAGGAAGCCGAAGAGAACTGTGCGATCATGGCGGTGAAGGAACTTCAGGACTATCTGGATAACGGAAATATCTCCAACTCCGTGAACTATCCGAACCTGAGTGCCGGAATATGCACGTCAGTTTCCCGAGTCGCGATCCTTCACAGAAACATACCGAATATGCTGTCCCAGATCACCGCTTTCTTCGGGAAAAACGGTCTGAATATTGAGAATCTGTCCAGTAAATGTAAAGGGGCTTATGAGTATACTCTTATTGATCTGGATGCGAAAATGCCTCATGATACAGTCGAGAGATTGAAGGAAATTGACGGGGTTCTTCGCGTCAGAAGGCTTTCACCGAAGGATTAAAGAATTATCCGGGCGGTTGAGCCCGGGAAAAAGCCTTTCTCGACGAAAAATCAATTAATAAAATGTAAAAATGTCGGATTATAATGTTTTTTCACTCAACTTATGGTATAATTTACACAACTTGGTGGTTGCAGGGTTGATTTAATGCAATCGGGCATTGACTGCACCGCTTAAAAAACATAGACAAGGAGAATAAAAATGAAGAGTTTCAGCTATGTACTCACAGATGCAGAAGGTATCCACGCTCGTCCGGCAGGTGAACTTGTAAAGAAGTGCAAAGGCTATGCCAGCAAGATCACTATCATCAAGGATGGCAAGGCAGCAAATGCCGCTAAGATTCTCGCTGTTATGAGCCTCGGTGCAAAGCAGGGCCAGACAGTTGAATTCCAGATTGAGGGCGCTGATGAAGAGACAGCAGCTGCTGAGCTTGAAGCTTTCATGAAGGAAAATCTGTAATTTGCATTAATCTTATCTATGTGAATGAAAAAAGGCTGCCGCGAAAGCGGCAGTCTTTTGCTGTCCGGATATACCATGATTTCCGAATGGTGAATCATATATCACTGATTTACGGGAATTCGTTATTTCGGTAAGTTACTTCGATGAATCCTTAGCCTTTACTTCCTGAAGTTTCAGCGCACGTACTTTCAGCGGTAGACCGAACAGTGTTATGAAGCCATCCGCATCGTGGTGATCATACATATCGCCTGTAGTGAAAGATGCGAGCGACTCATTGTAGAGGCTGTATGGGGAAGTCGTGCCCGCTTTGATGATGTTGCCCTTGTAAAGCTTGAATTTAACTTCACCTGTCATATATTCTTCTGTAGACTTCGTAAAAGCGATGAGAGCGTCGCAGAGAGGCGTGAACCATTTGCCTTCATATACGACCTGTGCAAGCTTATCGCCGACAGTCTTCTTGAATTCCATGGTGGCGCGGTCAAGTACGAGCTCTTCAAGCTGCTTGTGTGCTTCGACAAGAATCGTTCCGCCGGGTGTCTCATATACGCCGCGCGATTTCATACCGACAACGCGGTTCTCAACGATGTCAACAATTCCGATTCCGTTTTCGCCGCCGAGCTCATTCAGCTTTCTGATTACGTCAGCCGGTTTCATAGCCACGCCGTTGACAGATGTCGGAATACCTTTCTCAAAAGTCATTGTGACTTCCGTCATACGGTCCGGAGCGTGTTCCGGCGAAACGGACATGACCAGCATATGATCATAATTCGGTGCAAGCGACGGATCTTCGAGTTCCAGACCTTCATGACTGATATGCCACAGATTGCGGTCGCGGCTGTAGCTCTGGGAATGATCGAACGGAAGGTCGATGCCGTGAGCCTTGCAGTAAGCGATCTCGTCCTCTCTGGATTTGAGTGTCCAGAGATCTGTCATGCGCCATGGAGCGATGACACGGATATCCGGTGCAAGGGCTTTGATGCCGAGCTCAAAACGGATCTGGTCGTTTCCCTTTCCGGTAGCCCCGTGGCAAATTGCAACTGCCCCTTCCTTACGGGCAATCTCGACGAGCTTCTTGACAATGGCCGGTCTCGCCATGGATGTTCCGAGGAGGTACTTGTGTTCATAAACAGCGCCTGCCTGGACGCAGGGCATAATGAAGTTTTCCGCAAAGTCATCGTTGATATCTTCGATGTACAGCTTGGAAGCACCGGAAAGCATCGCTCTTTTATCAAGCCCGTCCAGTTCCTTGCCCTGACCGCAGTCTACGCAGCAGCAGATGACTTCGTAGTCAAATGTTTCCTTGAGCCACGGAATGACTGCCGTTGTATCAAGTCCTCCGGAATAGGCAAGCACTACTTTATCTTTACTCATATTTTGTTTCCTCCTGAAAATGAGATCATAACCGCACAAGAAGCGGGTGGATGCGTGTGTCCTATCAGAGACAGCCGGCGGCCGCTGCCGACCTCCGTCTGCTGCTGACAGCTACGAATATACAACGTATGCAAAAAATATGCAACACTTAATTTGTAAAAGTTGATAGAACACGCAAAGGTGAATAAATATTCATGAAAAATGTATAATTATGCATAACAAAACGGTTTACATTTATGCACGAATGGTCTATTATGTATCAGAAAGAACAGGAGGAACAGCTATGAAGATAATAGAGGGCGGCATCACAGCCGCGAAAGGTTTTTCTGCGACCGGCGGATCGGCCGGCATTAAAAAGAACGGTAGCGCCGATATGGCTCTGATATATTCCGAGATGCCTTGCCATGTGGCAGGGACATTTACAACGAACCGCGTGCAAGCCGCGCCTGTCATCTGGGACCGGGATCTGGTAAGATCCGGTCATGAGGCCCGGGTCATTGTCGTGAATTCCGGCGTGGCAAACGCATGCACCGGCGAGGAAGGCCTGCGTTACTGCCGCGAGACAGCTGAGACGGCAGCGAAAGAAATGGGAACAGCTGCAAATGCAGTGCTTGTGGCATCCACAGGCGTTATCGGACAGCAGATTCCGATCGATAAGATAAAGGCCGGAATCGCAAATCTGAAAGACAGTCTCGATGACAGCATAGAAGGAGGAGCCCGGGCAGCAAGGGCAATCATGACTACTGATACCGTCCCCAAGGAGGCGGCTGTAACCGTCACTTTTTCGGACGGCACGGAAGCAGTGATCGGCGGCTGCTGCAAAGGGTCAGGAATGATTCATCCGAATATGTGCACAATGCTTGCTTTTATCGGGACCGATGCAGCTATCTCGAAGGAGATGCTTCAGAAGGCGCTCTCGTCCGTTGTTCCGGATACGTTCAATATGGTATCTGTCGACGGAGATACGTCTACCAATGATACCTGTCTGGTGATGGCAAATGCGCTGGCCGGAAATAAAGAAATCACGTTCGAAGATGAGGACTATTCCGCTTTCCGCGAAGGCCTGCTTGAGGTATGCACTAAACTTGCAAAGAAAATGGCAAAAGACGGTGAAGGCGCAACGTGCCTCTTTGAGGTCAGAGTGATCCATGCGGATACAAAGGAGAATGCCCGCGTGCTCGCCCGTTCCGTAGCGTCTTCGACTCTTACAAAAGCCGCCATCGCAGGACATGACGCCAACTGGGGAAGAATCCTGTGCGCGCTCGGCTATTCCGGCGTGGAATTCGATCCGGACAAAGTCGATCTCTATTTTGAGAGCGCGGCAGGAAGTCTCATGATACTTAAAGACGGCGTGTCCACGGGATACAGTGAGGAATTCGCAACGGAAATCCTCTCCTGTGACGAAATAAGAGCGACAGCCGACATGAAGATGGGCGAGGCGGAGGCCGATGCCTGGGGATGTGACCTGACACATGAATATGTGAATATTAACGCAGACTATCGCTCCTGATCAGCAGAGCGATGAGAATCGGGAATGCTCCGGTGTTCCCGCATTGCCGCATACCATTGCGGCTTAAAGGAGATAGATATGGCCGGAAATATGGATTTATGGATCGAGAAGGCAAATGTCCTCATTGAGGCCCTTCCCTACATCCGCGAGTTCAGCGGTAAGAAAATAGTAGTAAAATACGGCGGCTCCGCCATGACGGATTCCGTCCTTAAGAAAAGTGTCATCACGGATGTGGCGCTTCTGAAACTGATCGGAATGAAACCGATCATTGTTCACGGCGGAGGTAAGGAAATCAGCAAATGGGTAAAGCTCTCCGGCAAGACTCCGGAATTCGTGAACGGTCTTCGCGTCACGGATGCCAAGACGATGGAGATTGCGGAAATGGTCCTGAACCGCGTGAACAAGGGCCTCGTCCAGTATATGGAAGAGAACGGGGTGAAAGCCTGCGGAATCTCAGGTAAGGACGGAGCCACCATGCTCGTGAAGAAAAAAGAGCTGCCCGGCGGACAGGATATCGGGTTTGTAGGGGAAGTTACCAGAGTCAACACAGCTCTGATCGATACCCTGCTCGATCAGGATTTTGTTCCCGTTATCTGTCCGATCGGTATGGGAGAGGAGGATTTTAAATCCTACAATGTGAATGCGGATGATGCGGCATGTGCAATCGCGACAGCCGAGAAGGCCAACAAACTGGTTTTCCTGTCGGACATCGAGGGCGTGTACAGAGATCCGCATGATCCGTCAACTCTCATTTCGGAGCTTACTGTCGATGAGACGAAAGATTTTATTGAGGCGGGAAATGCCGGCGGCGGTATGCTTCCCAAATTGCAGAACTGTATTGCCGCTATCGAACAGGGAGTATCAAGAGTTCATATCCTCGACGGAAGAGTGGAGCATTCACTCCTGCTCGAGTTCTTTACGAATCGGGGTATCGGAACTGCGATAATCGATCATGACAACAGCAGATATTATCATGAATTGAATCGGTAACTTACATTATCGGAACTGCAACGCGAGCCCGATAATCGAATTACGGCCGATAAATCGGCCTTTTATCGGAACGGAATATACTATCGGAACACTATCCGACAGGCTAAAGGAAGGACAGGCAGGTGCACAAATGACACAGAATGAAATCATGAAGACCGTTGATGAGAACGTTCTCCACACATATAATCGATTTCCTATCGCTATCGAGCGGGGAGAAGGCGTACGCGTATGGGACGCAGAAGGAAAGGAATATCTTGATTTTATGGCAGGCATCGCAGTTTATGCCCTGGGATATCACTACCCCGGATATGATGATGCCCTGAAAGGACAGATCGACAAGGTCCTGCACACATCCAATCTCTATTATCATGAGCCGCTTGCGCTCGCCGCAAAGGCTCTTGTGGAATCTTCGGGTCTCTCAAAGGTATTCTTTACGAACAGCGGAGCAGAGGCAATTGAAGGCGCCATCAAGTCTGCAAGAAAGTATGCGTGGCTTAAGGACAAAAAGAATGATCACGAAATCATCGCAATGAAGAGTTCCTTCCACGGCCGCTCAGTCGGAGCGCTTTCCGTCACAGGCAACGCACATTATCAGGATCCCTTCAAGCCGCTCATGGGAGGCGTAGTATTTGCCGAGTTCAACAATATCGAGAGTGTAAAAGACCTTGTCAATGATTCTACATGTGCGATCATCATGGAGACTGTCCAGGGCGAAGGAGGCATTTATCCTGCCGATCCGGAATTCTTACGCGAGGTCCGAAAGATTTGTGACGAGAAGGATATTCTTCTCATTCTCGATGAGATCCAGTGCGGTATGGGACGTACCGGCAGGACCTGGGCTTATGAGCACTATGGCATCATGCCGGACATCATGACCTGCGCCAAGGCTCTCGGCTGCGGCGTACCGGTGGGGGCGTTCGTTCTGAACGAAAAAGCGGCTATGAGCTCGCTCGTACCGGGGGATCACGGCACAACATACGGAGGAAATCCGTTCGTGTGCTCGGCGGTTGACGCCGTCTTTAAACTGTTCAGGGAAAATGACATAGTCGCTCATGCGGAGTCAATGGGAAAATATCTTTCGGATGAACTTGATGCATTTGCGGCGCGTCATGCAGATAAGGTAGCTGCGCACAGAGGTCTCGGACTTATCCGGGGGCTGGAGTTTGCGCCGGAGTGTCCGGTGGGAACGATCACGGGCAAGGCTCTTGAGAAAGGGCTCCTGATCATTAGTGCCGGCAATAATGTTCTTCGTTTCGTTCCGCCGCTCGTAATCAGTGAAGCGGATGTGGATGAGGCCATAAGTATTCTGGAAGACTGTATCTGAAAAGGCAGCCGCACAGGCAGCAAACTTTGACTTGTCAAGGAATAATTATTTCGTTACAATAGTATCGTGCACGGTCGGAGACATAACTATATCTTCGGAGGTGCACGATGTTTTGTAATTTCAGAAATTCCATGGCATTATGCGTCATGGTTTTTATTCTAATTGGCGGCTGTGCGGCGAAGGGACAGACTGTCGAAATGGTCAACGGGAACAATCGGCAAAGCGGGTCATCTGTGCTGACGGACGGGAGCGATGAGTCTCCCGGGCAGAAGGAAAAGCCGGTCAGCGCTGCGGATTTCGAGAATGAGAACGAGAATAGCGGGACCGGCAGGCGCACAGAATCTTCATATGCCGATAAGGCCGCAGACAGCGACAGACGTGAACCGGCTGAAACTATAACCGGCGTGATATATGTGGATGTCTGCGGGGCTGTGAATTCTCCCGGCGTCGTCAGCCTTGCCGAGGGTTCCAGGGTCTTTGAGGCGATCGACCGCGCAGGCGGGCTGCGCAGCGACGCCGACGAACGTTTCATTAATAAGGCGCGGATCCTTTCGGACGGTGAACAGATTTATGTGCCGACACGCGAAGAGACAGAGGGACAGTCTCCGCAATTTGCCGGGAGCAGTCCGGGCACGTTTCCGGGGGAAGGAATTCCGGGAAACGCTTCGGACTATGACGGGAACCGGCAGCCGGGCGGTGCGGCAGATCCCGGTATCGATGCGGAAGGTAAGGTTAACATTAATACAGCTGATTCCGAGACGCTGCAGACTCTTTCCGGAATCGGACAGTCCAGGGCTGAGGCGATTATACTGTACAGAGAGACGAACGGTGCGTTTGAATCCATTGAGGATATTATGAAAGTTAACGGAATCAAGAACGCGCTGTTCAATAATATTAAAAATGACATAACGGTCGGGTAGAAAACCGGAATTCGAGACCGGCGGAACCGATTTTCAGATGAGGAGAAATAGATGGCAAAAAAGGTACTGGTAGTTGATGATGAAAAACTGATCGTCAAAGGTATTCGATTTTCACTTGAGCAGGACGGATATGATGTTACATGTGCTTATGACGGAGAGGAAGCGCTCGAATTCGCGAAACAGACGGAATATGATATCATTCTGTTAGATCTTATGCTCCCGAAGATTTCGGGACTTGAAGTATGCCAGCAGATCAGGGATTTCTCTTCTGTCCCTATCATAATGCTGACGGCCAAGGGTGAGGATATGGATAAGATTCTGGGTCTGGAATACGGCGCAGACGATTATATTACGAAACCCTTTAACATTCTTGAGGTGAAAGCGCGCATCAAGGCGATTCTCCGGAGATCCAAGAAGACCGGGGATGAGAAGGAGAGGGCAAGGACTATAGAAGTTGCCGGTCTTCGCATGGACTGTGAGAGCCGCAGGGTATATGTCCACGACAAGGAAGTCTATCTCACTGCCAAGGAATTCGATGTGCTCGAGCTGCTTGTTTTTAATCCGAACAAGGTCTACAGCCGTGAAAATCTGCTGAATATTGTTTGGGGTTATGAGTATCCGGGCGACGTGCGCACGGTTGATGTTCACATCAGACGTCTGCGAGAAAAAATCGAAGAGAATCCGAGTGATCCGAAATTCGTACATACGAAGTGGGGTGTAGGATATTATTTCCAGAGCTGACGAAAAAATAAGATTTAATTTTATAAAGAGCCTGCGCTTCAGGATTATGGTCATTTTGATTCTGATCGGAATTATTCCGTGTGCGATCGGAACGGCCATAATCGTGCGCGGCTATATGAACCGCGCTGTTTCTTTACGCGAAAGCAGTGTAAAGAACCAGTGCGAAATTT
>CAMYVI010000096.1 GCA_947302185.1 uncultured Lachnospiraceae bacterium | reverse complement strand
CTAAATTGCTGATGTTTCTGTTGGTAATCAGGGTCTGCAAGCCCCGTAATGTCTATGAATACGGAATGCTCTGTGCAGGTATAGGCTTTGGCTTTACTGCTCTGGAAGAAGTAATATATGGCGGAGTTAATCCTGTCAGTTCCGTTTTCCGGGTTTTCTTCTTTGCGATGCATATGATGTTCGGTCTTCTCATGGGTCTGCATCTCGGACTAGCGAGGTACAAGAGGAAGGAAGGATCCGGCGATGCCCGAAAGCATACATTTCTTGCGTTTCTCCTGCCGGTCCTGTGGCACACCGTGTTCGATGCATCAACTACCACAAATGCAGCATTCAGTTCGGATGATGACATTACGCAGATTGTCGGCTTAGTTATCGCTCTTGTTGTACTTGCTGTGTCAATTACACTGCAGATTGTTCTGCTTATCCGTTTCAAAAAGAAGACGGAGGAACTTTGCCGCATGTGCTTCGCAGAAAAGGAGGGACAGCAGAGCTCAGCAGAAAAGGCGGAGCAGCAGGACTCAGCAGAAAAGGCGGAGCAGCAGAGCTTAGCGGAAAAAGCGGAGCAATAGAGCTTAACAGATAAAGCGGAGCAGCAGAGTTTATCGGATGATGGCGTTTCCAATCCATAGTGAAATGCTGATATCTGTCTGCAGCGTGAGACGTGCAGAGTATCGGGGTTTTTTATGATTATATTAGTAATGCTTGCTATCATTAGCGCTGTCTTGAGTATCGGTTACGGTCTGATGATTATGTCGGTCGCTTCAGGAAGTAAGTTTTTCCTTTTCTGGATTCTGCTCGGCGTGCTTTTTTTAATAGTCGGAGTCGCTTTTTACCGCAGATGGTACATGCTTGTGCCGAAATGGCTTCTTTCTCTTGCAGGAGGTCTCATATGTGTGGGACTGATAGCCTTTCTGGTTATTACCGTCAAAATCGGTTCCTGCTTTGAAAGCAGATGCGACTCACCGCTCGACTATATCATTGTTCTGGGCGCTCAGGTCAAAGAAGACGGTCCGAGTGTCGTGCTTAAATATCGATTGGACTGCGCGGCTGATTATCTTGATAAGAATCCGGGAACTATGTGCATCGTGACCGGAGCCAGGGGGACAAATGAAAATGTTACCGAAGCGCGCGGAATGGCGGATTACCTGATTGCCGCCGGAATCGAAGAAAAACGCATTATACTTGAAGAGAAGGCTCGTAATACAGCGGAGAATATCCGATATAGCAAAGAATTGCTGCCGTCAGATGATGTGACGGTCGGCATTGTGACAAATAACTTCCACATGTACCGGGCGCTCGGCATTGCGAAAAAGCAGGGAATTGAGGATGCGACGGGTATTGCTTCGGGTTCTACGCCGTCTTTCCTTCCTAATAACGTGACGCGGGAGGTGCTCGGAGTGCTGAAAGATTCGGCGTCCGGAAATATGGTATTCTGGTGATACTTCCTGCTTCAGAAGTGAAATGCAGCAGGAAAAGATATCATGAACGTTTTACGGAAGCATAACTATGTTACTGTGGATACTGACGTAAAAGAAATTGCAGGCATATAAAAGAGAAGCCGGACGGCTCGAAGGAGTGCTATGAAATATACGATTGCCCATGAATCCAGGAACAGCCTCAGAATCAGATGTGAAAGCTTGAGGGGAATGACCGCAGATGAGGCGGATATACTCAGATTTGAACTCATGAATGATCCCGGAATTCAGAAAGTAGACATTTATCGTGCGACAGGCGGCGTGCGGATCAAGTATGACTGTCCGAGGGAGGAAATAATTAAACTGCTGAATATACTCGATATTGAGGATATTGAGATCGTGAAAGATTATCTGGCCAGGCATCCGGAAGAAGAGGATTACCTCGGGTCAGAGGAGATCCGTACAAGGCATCTGGCACCGGAGTTAAAGAGAAACCTCCGAAAGCAAATAGTGATGGAGGCTGTGGCGGACCTTGTTATGCCTGCGCCGATTCAGCTGGGATACCATTTGTATCAGTTCGTGACCCTGAAGAAGTTATGACCCGGTCATAAGCAATATGAAAATGATTTCCGAATTTGTGTTGACAAAAACCATTTTCGTGATAAAATGAAAAAGCTTTTCAAATCAGGCGCATTTGGCCGGAATCCGATTCCGGTGCAAAGGCGCCATAATTATGGAATTAGATAAAATATTGTTCGGCACATTCATCAGCAATAACTCCGGAGGAGTAGAATGGCGAAATCGCAATACAAAACAAAACACTATACGGAAATGCTGTCGTTTATGGAATCTGTTCCGGGACAGCAGATGACTGTTCAGGAAATCTATGAGGGAATGAAGAATCAGGGCAGCAGGATCGGCATGACTACTGTTTACCGACAACTCGACAGACTTGTCGAGTCAGGCGAAGTTAATCGATATGTACTCGACAGTAACGGAGGTGCACTATTTGAATACATAGACAGGCAGACGAACTGTCACAAGCCTGCCTGTTTTCACTGCAAATGTGAAAACTGCGGTAGTCTTATCCACTTAGAGTGTGATGAAATTGCCAATCTTAAGAAGCATATGCTGGAGCATCACGGTTTTTCACTGGATCCGGTAAGAACAGTATTCTACGGAATCTGTGAAGAATGCAGAAGAGATAATGAAAGCCGACATCTGCCGAATGAATAAGAAGGAGTAAATTATGTCTCAATTATCCTGCAAAAATCTGATTCTGGGATATGAAGGTGACGTCCTTGTGCGCGACTTGAGCTTCGAAGTGAATAAAGGAAATTATCTGTGCATAGTCGGAGAGAACGGTTCCGGTAAATCCACTCTGATGAAGACGATTCTTCATCTCATGAGCCCTATGTCGGGAACGATTACGACCGGAGACGGGGTTACAGCCAGAGAAATCGGTTATCTGCCCCAGCAGACCATCGTACAGAGAGATTTCCCGGCTTCCGTGTGGGAAATCGTGTTGTCCGGATGTCAGGCTAGAGGTAAATTTCATCCTTTCTACAGCAAGGAAGAGAAGCAGCTTGCACGGGAAAACATAGAACGCATGGGAATCACAGACTTTACAGATCGCTGCTATCGGGAGCTCTCAGGCGGCCAGCAGCAGAGAGTTCTGCTTGCGCGGGCGCTCTGTGCAACGCGGAAAATACTGCTTCTGGACGAGCCTGTCTCAGGACTTGATCCGAAGGTGACAAATGATATGTATACGCTCATCGAGCATTTGAACAAAGATGAGGGAGTAACGATAATTATGGTCTCACACGATGTGCAGGCAGCGCTGCGGTACGCGACACATATTCTGCATGTCGGCAGCACAGTCTTTTTCGGGACGAAAGAGGAGTATCTGCAAAGCCGCGAAGGGCGTCTCTTTACTGCCGGTGTTGAGGAAACGGAGGTCGGTAAATGATTGAAAAACTTGTCTATTATTTCGGATTTCCGTTCGTTCGATACGCTCTGATCGTCGGTGTACTGATCGCACTTTGCTCATCACTTCTGGGCGTGACGCTTGTTCTGAAGAGGTTCTCATTTATCGGCGACGGACTTTCCCATGTGGCATTCGGCGCGATTGCGATTGCTTCGGTTCTCAACCTTACGAATGATATGCTGTTCGTATTGCCCGCAACTGTAGTATGTGCAGTCCTCCTCCTTCGTACGGGGACGAACACAAAGATCAAAGGAGATGCGGCTGTCGCAATGATATCGGTCGGAGCATTGGCAGTCGGATATCTGCTCATGAATTTCTTTTCGACTTCAGCGAACCTGTCCGGGGATGTCTGCAGTACATTATTCGGGTCGACTTCCATACTCACACTGGATATCCTGGAAGTCTGGCTCTGCGTGATCCTGTCAGTCGCGGTGGTGGTGACATTTGTCCTGTTTTACAATAAGATTTTCGCAGTGACTTTTGATGAAAACTTTGCAAAAGCAGTCGGAACAAATGTGAACGGCTATAATCTCCTGATAGCTATTACCATTGCGATCATTATTGTCCTGGCGATGAATCTGGTTGGATCTCTGCTTATATCAGCACTTGTTATCTTCCCGGCACTTTCGGCTATGCGCGTATTCCGGAGTTTCAGGACCGTGACGATCTGCTCTGCGGTCATATCGGTTGTGTGTGCCGCGCTCGGCATATTGATCTCAATACTTGCGGGTACTCCGGTAGGCTCGACAATAGTGGTCATCGACATAGCTGCATTTTTTATCTCATGTGCGGCGGGGAGAGTACGCTACGGTACTTGAGTCATTTCTTCTCATACTCAGGCGTGAAGAGTTCATAACAGATCCTTAAACGATTTCTTTTATGATCGGTTGGACAGGGGTGCACCTGAAGCAAGTTCCTGATTTCGGGCGTTCAGAGTTCCGAATGACTTCAGGCAGCAGATGACTTCATCGCAGGAAGCCGCAAGTTTCCGGGCTTTTTCGAACGTTTCGTCTGAAATGGGTTCAAATGCCTCTTCGGCAATTACTTTTGCTGCCAGTGCACAGGCAATCGGGTATTCCAGATCATTCTTGTGAAGGATGCCGGCTGCAAAGGGTATTCCCTTTCTGTGCAGAGACCGGTAGGTCGGAATGGCGCTGCCTCCTCCTCCGATGACAAATACGGACGGCTTACCCTCAGCTCCCGGGAGTTCCGGGGAGCCGTAAAATGAAAGATATGTACCCTGTTCGATACCGAACAGGGTTTTTATATACTCATCCGAGAAAATTTCCTCAGGTGTTCCCATACTGTCCATCCTACCGTTCTTTATACACAGAACTGTATCAGAGACTTTCTGAGCCAGATCTATTTCATGCAGAGACATTATAACCGCCAGATTTCTTTCCCGTACCATATTTCGCAGGAGAGAGAGGAGTTCGAGCTTATGATGTATGTCAAGGAATGAGGTCGGTTCGTCCAACAGAAGAACTCCCGGTTCCTGACACAGAGCCCTCGCGAGCAGAATCCGCTGCCGTTGGCCGTCGCTGATGGCGGCGAAGGGGCGGTCAGCCAGTTCCGTTACATGGGTAAGTTCCATTGACTCGTCGATTTTTTTTTGATCTTCCGGCGAGAGAATACCGAGACGCCCGGTGTAAGGATATCTGCCGGTTGCGACTATATCTCTGCAGGTCATAAGCTCAGGATTTATTCTTTCCGTGAGCAGTAAAGACATACTCTTCGCCAGCCGGTTCGAAGTCATATTCTCAATAGGTTCATCCCCGAGAAAGATAGCTCCCTTTATGGGCTTGAGCTGTTTTGCAAGAGTTTTCAGGAGAGTGGATTTTCCCGCGCCGTTTGGTCCTATGAGCGTAAGAATCTTGCCGGGTTCGGCGAGCAGAGAAATATTCTCGAGGACGGGAGACCGGTCATAGCCGGCAGTCAGATTTTCGCTTCGCAGTGAGATAGTATTCATGAATTTTTACTCCGTCATTTCCGAATCAGGATTCTATGCTGCTCAGGATGATACGACGGCATGCTTTCTGCTTCTGAGTAGCATCCAGATCACAACCGGCGCACCGAAAACAGCCGTTACGGAACTT
This sequence comes from uncultured Lachnospiraceae bacterium, assembly GCA_947302185.1. The sequence continues at coordinate 3,414 of CAMYVI010000096.1, read as the reverse complement.
ATTGAGAGTTCAGTCGGTGCAAATGCGCATCGTGCAATCAGATCGCACAATAAACAGAAGCAGGATCCGCCGAGGAAAGATGCCGGGATGATAACGATAGGCCTGGCAGTTCCGAAGAGATTTTTAATAAGGTGAGGCACAGCGATCCCGACGAATGAAATCGGACCCGCAAATGCCGTCACGCAAGCTGAAAGAAGACTGGACAGCAGGATAAGTTCCAGCCTGAATACACGGATATTCACTCCCATATTCTGCGCATAACTTTCTCCGAGCTGATAGGCGCTCATAGGTTTCGCGAGAAGGAAACTAAGTACTATGCAGGGAAGAACAATGATGGTGAGAGTGCGGACATTTTCCCAACTTGTTCCCGAGAAACTTCCCAGAGACCAATTGTGCAGATTGACTATGTTCGAATCATCTGCAAATGTCACGACGAAATCAGTGACAGCTGAGCATATATAGCCGATCATGACGCCGCACACGACCAGAAGGGACATATTCCGGACTCTCAGTGAGATGATTAAGACAAAGCCCATGGAAAGAATTGCGCCTGCAAATGCTGCCGCCACCATCCCGCCGCTGCCGACTGCGATACCCTGTCCGAGAAAGAAAATCATAGTCAGTGCTACCGTGAGTTTTGCGCCGGATGAGATTCCAAGTACAAACGGACCCGCAATCGGATTATGAAAAAAAGTCTGCAGAAGGAAACCGGAGACGGAGAGTGCACCGCCGAGAACTGCAGCTGCGATGATTCTGGGGAGCCTGATTTGCCGGATGATCTGACCGGACTTGTCATTGACTTCCCGGGATGATATGACCCGCAGAATTTCACCGGGAGTCAGTTTTATACTGCCGGAATTGATATTAAGGATGATGAGAATAAAAAGCAGGAGTGCGAGCACAAGGAAGCAGGCAGCCTGCCGTACAGTTCTTTGTGACATGGCGGGAGTCTCCGAATCCGATTAATAGTAGATATGTACTGACCTCCGGCGCAGAATTCTCTTGAGATCAGATATGATATGAGAATGCTTAAATGCAACCTGTCTCTGACGAAGTATTAATCATTTGTCATATCAGCGCAGCCTGTGCATGAATTCTAATTGTGAAACATCTGATTTACCGGTCATAAGAGAATGAAGTTCCAACATCATCTGCGCAACGGCCGTGGTCTGCTGATACATGTTCTTGCCTGTGATCCAGATGTTCCCGGTTTCCGCAGCACAGCTCTGTTTCAGCATGGGCACTTTCCCAAACAGATCTTTAAGTGTGTTCACTTCGCTGTCAATAGAGGTACTGTAAATAAGTATATCTGATTCCAGGGCGCGGTCAAGAAAAGCTTCCATCTGCATATTCATTGTGGCCTGTGCACTGTCATCAGATACGGAAACATCCGCAAAAGCATACTTTCCTCCGGCAAGTTCAATCATACGTGAAATATAATCTCCCGGTCTGCGGATATTCGCCGCACCGGAGGATGTGATGTAGAAATACGCGACGGTCGGAGAAGATGCAAGTGTGTTTGAATCGGTTTTATCATCTTGCTCTGTGTCCTTTAGCTGATCGGAGCTATGTCCGGATTCTGCCTGATTGTCCGGCTTCGAAGTCCTGTCAGGTTCAGCATGTTTTCCTGAGCCTGAAGAAGTGCTCTGTTCTGCGGTATTATATGATTTCGGATCATTTTCGAGCATCGCTGCCAGTTCGGGTACTGCCATAAGAGAGTCTATCTGATTGTTATAAAAATTCTCCGCCTCATCCGGCTTGCCGAGAAGCAGTCCGTAGAGCTTTATCCATTCCATACGGCCGAGAGGGTGCTTTTCATAGCTGGATTTGTCTACGAGTACGGGAATACCGAGTTTTTCGATTTTCTCTTTTGTATCCGGATTGTGATAGATCATAGTCGATTGCAAGATCGGTACCCTCACTCAGAAGTATTTCATAGTCCGGCGCGCTGTATTTCCCCACGTAGAGCATGTCGTTAGCGTCAAGCGCTGAAACGACCTCGGAAAGAGACCAGTTAACAGCCTGTGTGCTTGTCATGCGTACCTTATCGAGAGAGTGCAGGACGCGGAAATAATCCATACCTGCCGATGCAGCCAGGTAGATTGTATCCGGGCTCTGAATTGCTGTAATATCCTCATCGAGGTCAGCCGGGCATTTTTTATTTTTCGGAATCAGGAGATAACGGTCTGTGCCGCTGATTATGATAAGGCTGTAATCATCATAAAAATCAACAGAGAATTCTGCGGCATAATCGAGTGATATACCGCCTGTTTTCTGCATAGAGCTCCAGGAAGGAGCTGCTTCGCCTGCTGCGGATGAGAGTACTTCAGAGCTGATTTCTTCAGGACCGTTATTTTCAGAAGATACATCTGCATGATTTTCTGCTCTGTCCGGTGTGCAGCCTGTAATAAGCCACGTACAGAATATCAGCGTGAGAATACAATAAAGAAGTGATTTTAATGTAATCAAGTACTATGACCTCTCTGTCTGCTTGACGGTTATTTATCTTACTGTCGTGGTATCTGGCGAAAGCGTCTTGCCATTACACAAAAGACTTGTCATGAAGATAAATGGCTTGTAAGAAAATTCCCGGCAGTAACAGTATATGAGAGTCTGCCGGGAAAATACATTTTCTTTATTCTGCTTCTGTGATAGATGAACTGTCGAAATTGAGCGTGTAGTCTATCAGATGCGGCGTGCTCATTGCAGTCGTATCCGCGCTGACCGGCATCTTATAATCAAAACCTGTCACCGGGATTTCAAATATGGAATTCCCCTCCGAATTAACGGGGTCATAGCGTTCACCGCCGATCTCCATATAGTCATAGTTGGAACTGCTCCAGATGATTTCTGCCGTGACCTGCCCGTCCTTGACGGTTATTATGGCAGGAGATTCGACAGAAGCTTTACCCGATCCGCCCTCAAGAGTCACCTCAGCTTTATAAGTCCCGTCTGCAAGATTCAGGTCTGATGGATTTGTGAAGGTACTGTTCTTTAATGCCTCCTGCGGGAGTGAATCCGCACGGAAGAGAAGTGTGCGGTCATACCACTGCTCTTTTCTTTTACTGTATGCAGCGCAGTCTATCCCCTTATCGAGTGCCTCGACAGGTACCGTAAAGGTATATGCTCCGTCAGGCGTTTCTTCATATGATATGTATTCTGATTCGTCTGCAGAGACAGCTTCTTCGCCTGTTCCCATATACAGATAGAGGTAACCGGTTCCGCTCATGGTCATGACAGCACTCATGCTGTCATCGGATACTGCAAGTGTGCAGTCGGTAATCTTGAACATGGAGGAACTGGACGCAACAATGACTGAGTCTCCTCCGGTCTCGAGCTCAGCCGCTTCCCGCGGCCCCATGACGTCCTCGACGTCGTCGAGCCCGACGACTTGTCCGAAATCGTCGATTCCGA
>CAMYVI010000095.1 GCA_947302185.1 uncultured Lachnospiraceae bacterium | reverse complement strand
GGTTCGTGTCCGCTTCCGCCTCCGGAAACCAAAGCTACTTTTCCGTCGGATCCGCCTGCACGGACCAGAACCTCCAGTCCCTCAAGGCGCTTTACATAATTCGGGTAAGCGGCAACCATACCATCAAGCATTTCATCGACTACATTGTCGATTTCGTTAATGAGTTTCTTCATGATATTATATCCTCCTTTATAAAATCTGTTATGCGAAACAGTTTTTAATCTCTGACACAGAATTCTCGTGACTTTAATCATGAGATGAATGCGCACCCAGACTATAACAGAACCTCTGAAAGCATCTCTGTTATAACTTGTTAAGTCCTCTTGTCTTTTCAGTCTCCTCTAAAACATGCTCAAACGTACCGCCGGCGGACGCCTCCACTGCAGCCAGTATCGCGCCCTCAACGATCGGAGCGTCGGCTATCTGTACTTTTACACTACCGTCAAGCATATCGATTGCCATTTCCGCACTCATGATACCGCTTCCGAGATCTGCCAGCACTACCACCCCATCACCTGCATCAGCGCTTTCTATTGCCTCCATAATGCGAACGGCATCCGTACCGATTGTTCCGTCCTCGAGACCCGCAGCGCAGTACAGACCCTCGTAACCCTGAGCCATCTCAAGGGCAAGGTCCCTGATTCCTTCGGCTATCTTCGGGCTGTGTGATACGATTACGATACCAACCATAACAGCTTTACGCCTCCTTCAGGAAATCAAGAATTGTCTTTAGTGTCAGGGTAGCAGATGTCGCTCCGGGATCCTGATGGCCGATGCTGCGGTCACCCAGATAGCTGGCCCGTCCTTTCGTTGCACGAATCGTCTTTGTGTACTCAACACCTTTTTCCGCTTCTTCGCATGCAGCGTCCAGAGCAGTTACAAGGTCAGCTCCTCCGGCAGCCTTTTCATCAAATATCTCCGATGCCGGGATCAGCGCATCAAGCATAGTTTTCTCGCCTCGAATGGCTTTTCCGCGCTTCTGGATACCTGCAATCGCAGCTTTTAGAATTGCGGAGAAGTCTTCCGCTGTGAGTTCCGTCTTACCGTTCATGATCTTTCCTGCTTCCATATAAGCCGTACCGTAGAGAGGACCTGAGGCTCCACCTACTGTAGATAGCAGCGTCATTCCCGTTTTCTTCAGGACCGCTCCGATGTTGGTATCATCTTTCGGCACTTTTTCTTTCACTGCATGAAAGCCGCGGGCCATATTAACTCCATGATCCGCATCGCCGATCTCGCGGTCAAGGTCGGTCAGGAAATCTTTGTTTTCATCGATCGCATCACCGATTCTGGCAATACAGTCATATACTCTACTGGACATTTTAGCTCCTCCTTTTTTGTCAATTTTGTACTATGAATATCATAACACAATTATAGTCTTTTAGCAATTTTGTACTAGAAATTCATATCTCAATTACAATATTTCCGAATGAGAAAAATCTCCTGTTTTTTACGCATGAGAAAATTCTGCTTGCCAAGATCTCCCTGTTCTGATATAATCTAAATGTTGTTAAGAACATATGCTTATGCAGAGGTATCGAAGTGGTCATAACGAGGCGGTCTTGAAAACCGTTTGTCCGAAAGGGCGCATGGGTTCGAATCCCATCCTCTGCGCTATCAGCCCCAGCTTTGGGGCTTTTTTCTTGCCCTTTTTGCTTCCATATTGCTTAATGCGACAGTCCCTTCTCTGTTCTTAATGTACCGTTTCACTTACTATGCGTAAGATCCGAAAAATGCCGGCGGGGTCTGAAAAAGAGAAAATTCCTACCCCTCCCGTGAGTGGTAACTTGTGCGGCAATGATACCGTTCTTAAATCAGTTGTTTTGTTGCTCTTGACACATTATTTGTGATAAAATATAGTAAAAGGTTACAAAAATATGTTTTTCGGGATGTGACAAAATGAGAGATACTTGGAAAAAGCTATTTGCCATGGGATTAGCGGCGTTGTTATTTTTAACGATTCCGTGCACTGCTATTTATGCTGACACGGAACAGCCCAAAGAAGCTGCTGTCGTAAGCGGCGGTGAGGATGATGCACTTTCAGAACAATCTGAAAACGCGGCGGAAGATCTGAAAACGGATCAGGCGGAAACCGCATCGGTGAAGGATTCCCCGGAAGTAACGGAAAATGCTTTGATAGATAAGCCGGAGGAATCATCCGTTAATGCTCCTGTTTTTCGGGAAGAATCGAGCGCGGAGACAGGGGACTCTTCTGAAGCATTAACACCGGAAAGGATAATAGAGGAAGCAGATGTTCCAGATGAGGCAGAACCCGAACCCGTGATAGAAGCAGGCAATATGTCTGATGTAAGTGAAGAGGTTGTCGGACAGGCCGCTGCGCTCAATTCAGCAATCAGCATAAAAAAAGCAATCGTCGCAGGCATCAGCATTTCTTATGGTTATACCGGAAAAGCCTATACGCCCTCCTTTACTGTTACCGTGAACGGAGCTCAGCTGGTAAATAACCGGGACTACACTTATAAATTTACAAATAATAAGAATCCCGGCATAGGAAAACTTACGATTACAGGTAAAGGAAAATACACAGGAACGTATGTTCACACTTTTGCGATTGTAAAATGCGCATCCGAGTTGAAGCCCAATAAGACGTATAATCTGATTCCCAAAAACAATATAAATACAGCCGTATGTGCTTACAGCGGGAAAATGGTCAATAACACAAAGGTCTACATTACAAATAAGAGCAGTTCTGAGGCGATGAAATTCAGACTGAGTTTAAACGATAACGGAACCTGGAAGCTGATAAACCAGAAATGTGACCTTGTAGTTGCCGTTCAGCAGAATAATACTCAGGTCGGAAAAGGAATAGTTCTTTATAAAAATACGACACGAGAGAAGCAGAACTGGAGGTTTGTCAAAAAATACGATAATTCTTTTGCAATTATTAATGACGTGAGCAACTTATCTATTGCCATGTCTGACCCCACTGCCGTAAAGGGTACGACACTCAGCCTGGCAAAAACCGCCAGTACCGGATTGCAGCGGTTTTACTTTGTGGAGACAACAGGTGTGGACCGGCCTGATGATACTCCGTACTTTACGGATTGTATTATCTCATCAGCTTATTATGATCCCGACGCTATTTTTGACTCTATAGAATACGATATCGGCTCCGAACCTGATTGTGCAATGGCCATGCTCATACCTCAGTCAAACTCCGAAGGATCCGATCTGCTTGTCGGAGGATATAGTTCCTATGATTATATGCCTCTTGCTTGCCGATATAATATACTTTACAGCGGCGGCGGGTATTATCGATTCGAGAATCTTGAAACCGGGATGGTTGTAACGGCTACGAACACAAAAATCCCGGGAACAAATACAATGAAAGTTGTTCAAAAAACATGGAACGCTTCGGAAGGACAGAGATGGAGATTCGTTGGAGAGGGCAGCGGTTTCCATAGCTTAAATATTGTTAATCTTATGGGGACTGCACTTCAGACTACCGATATTGCAATGCATGATTCTTTTGATGTCAATGTAGTAGCTGCTCAGCCGGCATCTGTCATAGCACAGAAGTGGTATTTTTGGTTATATTATTAATTTGCCGGCAACTTGTCGGTATTCCCTGCGCAGAGCTCGCGTTTGTATAGTAAACGAATTAAATAAATTCGTTTACTATAATCATGCACACGGATTTTGTTCGGTCAGTTTGGACAAAAAAAACTGATTGCCAAAAACCCGGAAATAAGTCAAAAACGACTTACTTCCGGGTTTTTTTGTGCTATTCTTTTTTACTTACCTGATCGTGAAATAATTCTGAATGCGGACGAAAACCGTACGAAATTATCAAAGCTGAAATCATCAACGGTTCACATCCATTCATCCGTTCCTGAAATTATCCGCCGCCTTATAGTATCTGTAAATCGCCACCGCAGCGTCCCGCTGTTTGCTTTCCCCGGTTCCGTCGCCCAGCATCCTCTTCACAAAGCAGCAGATTTTGATTCCCGTTATATTCAAATAATCTGTCAAGCTTAACTGTAACAGCTTCATTATCAGATAAATGTAAAGCCCCGGCATACACATGATCCGCATCCGTCACAGATACAAAATCCGTATCACTTTCAAATTCCGTCTTATCTGTTTGACGCAGATAAATCTCAACATTCCTTTCAGTATCTCCGTCTATCCGATAAAAAGTAAGGTCTGCAATGATGCCGGTAAATCCGAGCTCCTCAGCCAGGTAAATCTGCTGAGTCAGGGAATAACTGTATTCGGCGCAAAGAGGCACATACTCGGACTTCCCGTACTGATCGCCAATGACTATCGTGGCACCGACAGGCAATTCCCGGGCGGAGAATTCTTCCTCTGCAGAGAGCTCTCTGCCGGAAGCGCCCACAGACTTATACATTTCCGTTTCATCCGGCCGTAAAGCATCCGATTCTGATGCCCATACTCCGATACCGGACATATTCAGGATCAATCCCAAAATCAAAGTTTCAATCCTCAAAAAAGCAGCATTTTACCGTAAACGCGAACCGTTTCAGATCAGCCGGTTCTGTCTTACGAGTCTCTCCGCAGTCTTTGCTCTTATAAGTAACTGCGCATCTCATCAAGAGAGTTATAAATGCATGTCGGTTCAACATCAGATTCACGGACCGTCTGCATTGTCGCTTCACCGGTCAGGACCAGGAATCCTTTCGCACCGTTCCGCACGCCGGTGGCCACATCCGTATATAGACGATCACCTACGAACGCCATCTCCTGCGCTGAATACCCGGTGAGTCGAGTGATCATATCCACCGTCTCCTTCCACGGTTTACCCAGATAGCGGGGCGATACCCCGGTCGAGGCTGTAATCAGGCTGCACATCGCACCGCAGTCGGGTATAAAGCCGTCCTCGGTGGGACAATTGATATCCATATGTGTAGCGATAAACGGAACTCCGCCGCGAACAAATCTGCAGATCCTGTTCATCTTCTCGTATGTCATCGTGGTATCAAAACTCTGTACAGCAACGTCCGGTTCATTCTCCACCAGCTGAAGTCCCTTTTCTTTCCAGTTCTCATAGAGAAGGGGAGTCCCGTTTAAATAGATTCGGGCATCCGGGTAATTTTCCCTGAGAAATGCGGCACAGACATCCCCTGCCGTGACAATCTTCTCTTCTCTGACCTCGAGTCCCATTTTTCTCAGTTTTTCGACATAAACCAACGGAACTCTGGAGGCGTTGTTGGTAAAAAATATATAATCCCTGTCCGAGGAGGCATCCACTTCCCGAACAAAATCCAAAGCGCCCTCTATCGGTTCGTTGCCCAGATAGACTGTCCCATCCATATCGAGTACGAAAAGTCTAACGCCCTCCATCGCTGTCTTCTTATTCTGCATAGCCCTTTTCCTTTCCCGATTACCGCTCCATGTAAAGGCAAAACCCTTTACGCAAAGTAATTTTCAATACTGATAACAATATTTTATCATTGTGTCCCCAGCCATTCAATAACGCCAAAAATTAAAGTATTCTCCGGTATTGTCTGTACATGGCATTTTAATTATAATAATCGTTAGACAAGAAATCTTTTTTACCGACTTTTATGTGAAAGAGTTCAACATGAAGACTATTTTTCTTACAAGCAGTCCTTTCGGACCTCTCGATAACAGCAGAATAGTAGAAGGCTTTGATCCCATGAACCGCCTGCCCGAAAATCTGGGCAGGTTCTGGAAAAAGAATGCACGCTGCCTGGTCATTTCCGCCTTTCCGTCAGATATCCCGGCCTGTGATGAAATGCAAATGAGCATGGAGCACTCAATCCGCGTTAATTTTCCGGACATTTCCTGTCTCGATATCTGGGATGACCGGACGGAAGATTACTCTGCACAGATGCTCTCCTCCTATGACACAGTATTCCTCGGCGGAGGACATGTCCCCACGGAAAATAGATTTTTCACCGAAATAAAGCTTCGGGAGAGTCTTTCCGGATACGATGGGCTTGTCATAGGCATAAGTGCGGGAACAATGAATGCCGCAGACGAAGTCTATGCACAGCCTGAACTGTCCGGGGAAGCTGTCGACCCGGAGTACAAAAGATTTCTTAGAGGTCTCGGTCTGACTGGTCTCAATATTCTTCCTCACTACCAGATGACGAAGAATTTCAGGCTCGACGGGATGAGGCTCTTTGAAGATATAACCTACGGTGACAGTTACGGCAGACACTTTCTCGCGCTTCCGGACGGAAGCTACTGCATTTGTGAAGACGGCAGACAGACGATCTGGGGCGAGGCCTATGAAATCGCTGACGGAACGATGCGTATTATATGCAGCAACGGAGAGCATCGACCGTATGCCGGATAAGTTTTCACAGAATGATTCAGTATAGAAAAGCTATGTATTAAAAGAATAAACATACTTCATATTTTTCAAGGAGGACAGATTTGATTTACAGCAATTTTAAAGAACTGAAATTATCAAAATTAGGATTTGGCTGCATGCGTTTTGCAGCCGACCCCGCGACCGGAGAAATCGATCAGGCGAAAGTAAATACCATGTTCGATACGGCAATCAGGGAAGGTGTTAATTATTTTGATACAGCCTATCCGTATCTGAACGGGAAATCGGAACTCGCTATGGCGGAAGCGCTCGCCCGTTATCCCAGAGACAGTTATTTCATCGCAGATAAATTTCCCGGACATTCTCTGGACGGACCGATAGACAATATCGCTCTTTTTAACGTTTCACTTCGAAAATGCAGAACAGATTATTTTGATTTTTATCTTCTGCACAATATTACGGAATGGTCCGTGAAGTTTTATGAAAGTGAAGAGTATCATATTATTCCCGATATCCTGAAGATGAAAGAGGCCGGTAAGATAAGATATCTCGGATTCTCTTTCCATGGAGGTCCCAAGCTCCTCGAAGAGTATTTGACAAAGTATGAAGGGGTATTCGATTTCGTCCAGATTCAGCTCAATTATCTCGACTGGACTTTGCAGGATGCAAAGAAAAAATATGATATCATTACACGCCACGGGCTCGGAGTGTGGGTCATGGAGCCCTGCCGCGGCGGCAAGTTAGCGGTGCTTCCGGAAGAGGAATCAGAAAAACTCCGAAAGCTGCACCCCGACAAAAGCCCGGCGGAGCTGCCGAGTGATGCATCATACGCCTTCCGTTTTCTTCAGGGACTGCCGGAGGTAAAAGTTATCCTGTCCGGTATGAACGAGATCTCACAGGTGGAGGATAATCTGCGGACATTCAGAGAGGAGTGGCTGCTGTCCGAAAAGGAACACGATGTACTGATGGATATCGCAGAGAATTTAAAGAAGGGCGTTCCCTGCACTGCATGCAGATACTGCTGTTCCGGATGTCCTATGTCTCTCGACATTCCGTACCTTATGGAGTGCTACAACGACTTCAAATATGCCAGTACCATCACACCGGCGATGAGGATCGACGCTCTCAGTGAGGAAAAACGCCCCGCTGCCTGCATTGCCTGCGGCAGATGTAAGAAGGCATGTCCTCAGGGCATAGATGTCCCTTCCATACTTGCGGAACTGGCAGATTTGTATGAAAAAGGACCTCACTGGAGTGATATGATAGCGGTTCGGTCCAAAGCTATACGCGACGATATCGGATAACGAATTAGGAGGTGAAATATGAGTTTTCCAAATGATTTTTTATGGGGCGGCGCAACAGCCGCAAATCAGTGTGAAGGCGGCTGGAACGAAGGCGGAAAAGGCCTTGGCACGAATGATGTGATTCCGCACGGCAAAGACCGGTTCCCGATCATACGAGGCGACATGATAGTTTCTGTCCCGGATTCGGATCATTACTATCCTGCACATCTGGGTATCGATTTTTATCATCATTATAAGGAAGATATTGCCATGATGGCTGAGATGGGGTTCAAATGCTTTCGTATGAGTTTTAACTGGACCCGCATCTTTCCGAACGGCGATGACGATAAGCCAAATGAAGAAGGAATCGCGTTCTACGACAGTGTCTTTGACGAATGTCTGAAATACGGAATCGAACCGCTCGTGTCCATAGTCCACTTTGATGCTCCGATGCATCTGGTAGAAACGATCGGAAGCTGGAAGAGCAGAAAAATGATCGACTACTTTACGCGCTATGCAACTGTACTGTTCGAGCGTTTCGGGTCCAAAGTGAAGTACTGGCTGACAATAAACGAAATAAACATGCTCCTCGCTCTTCCGTTCATGGCGGCAGGTATCCGATTTGAGGAGGGAGAGGACAGAAAAAAAGTGATCTATCAGGCAGCTCATCACGAGCTGGTGGCCAGCGCTTTAGCGACAAAAATCGGTCATGAGCTGGCACCGAATGCAATGATCGGATGTATGTTGGCAGGCGGCAACTACTATCCTTACACCTGCAGACCGGAGGATGTCTGGGAGTCTATATGCAAAGACAGAGATAACTATTTCTTTATCGATGTACAGAGCAGGGGAGAATATCCGGCATTTGCATTGAAACAGATGGAGAGAGACGGAGTCATGCCTGTCATGGAACCCGGAGATCTGGAAATATTGAGAGAAAATACGGTCGACTTTGTCACTTTCAGCTATTATGCATCAAGATGTACCAGCACGGATCCCGAGATTGCCGGTAAGCAGACATCCGGGAATGTATTTGCCAGCACCAAGAATCCATACCTGAAACGTTCCGAGTGGGGATGGCAGATCGATCCGCTCGGTCTTCGTGTCACTCTTAATTCACTGTATGACCGCTATCAGAAGCCGGTCTTCATCGTAGAGAACGGTCTGGGAGCCAGGGATACTATCTCGGAAGACGGAACCATTAATGACGACTACAGAATAGATTATCTGAGAGCACATATTAAGGCTATGGATGATGCCGTCAATCTGGATGGCGTCCCGCTGATGGGATATCTTCCCTGGGGATGCATCGATCTTGTATCCGCTTCGACCGGTGAAATGTCCAAACGTTACGGAATGATTTATGTAGACAGGGCGGATGACGGAAGCGGAACATTTGCCAGAAGAAAGAAGAAATCGTTTGAATGGTATAAGCATGTCATTGAGACAAACGGCGCTGAGCTGTAATTATTGACCGCATCAGTATGTGCCTACGCAAGAG
>CAMYVI010000094.1 GCA_947302185.1 uncultured Lachnospiraceae bacterium | reverse complement strand
CAATGCTCCAGTGGAGCATTGTGCAGCTGAGGCTTTTAATCTCTGACGCGGGTTTATATCCCATGTCAGAGGCAAGTTTCATTGTGCGCATTCATCTCATGACTAAAGTCACAAGACTTCTGCGTCAGAGATTAAAATTTAACAGTCACGACGGTTACCTCGCTGTCTGTACCGACCCTCAAAGGCGGTCCGTAATATCCCACACCGGCAGTAACAATCGTATCTATACCATATAGCTCCTCTACGCCGTAAGCGTTCTCATTGAAGAACGGGACAATAAAGTTTCCGGGAAATACCTGGCCGTTATGCGTGTGTCCGCACAGCACAACATCCGCTCCGTTGTCTGCAAGATCTTTAAACTGTTTCGGTTCATGCTGAAGAACGATGATCGGTTTCGTTTTATCAACCGATTCAAGCAGCTCGGCAGCGCTCATACGATTGCTCGTTCCGTCTCCTGCCTTTTCTCCGTCTACACGGCCGGAAAGAATCACCTCGCCGTCTGCCAGTTCGACATTCTCATCATATAAGACATAGAATCCCGCATCCTCGAAGAACTTTTCCATTCCCGGAGTCCTGAATGCTTCGGATATCGGCGATATCGGAAATCCGCCGAAAAGATTTTCTTCCACATCGTGGTTACCGCATACGGCATATACGCCGTATTTGGCCTGCATCTCCCTGAGACAGGCCGCGTATTTTTCAGGATTCTTAAGACCCTCAAAAGTACTTGTAAAAATGTCACCGGCAATTACCACCACGTCAGGGTTCACCGAGTTGACTTCCTCAACCATCTTTTCGGTCGCCCTTATGTCTGAATTTACACTGAGATGCAGGTCTGCCAAAAGAACGATCTTCAGTTCTTTTACGCTTTCGGTTTCTTTATCTACATTTATCTCATAGTTCACCAGCCTCGGCTTTTGGGCATGAACCAATCCGAAAACAGTAACAAGCAGAGCCAAAACTATGGAAATGTTCAGAATGTGTCCCAGGACTGTTTTCTTTTTATCCCGTAATATTATATGAATGATATGGCTTACTATAGTTACAATAATGACCAGGCCGGAATAGTACATAAAAAATCCCAGCCAGATGTTTCCGAACTCCATGCAGAAATATTTGAATGGGCATTTGGGGAGATATGCGCCCAGCATCGGAATGACCGCAAGAATAATATAGATAAATACTCTCAGAATCCTTGTCTTTTTTCCGATGGTTCTGTAAAACCTGTTCTGTTTAATGACATATTCCGTCAGGATAGACATGCACGTCTGAAAGATTACATAAGTCACCAGAAATATTGTACCAAGCATAGACTCCTCCTTATCTGAACAATATAATGCTTATTACGCCAAAAGTCGCTTACATTGAGAGTAGTTTAAGTTAGTTATACTATACCCGAACAAGACTGTCTATATATTAACTCAAGCAATGCGCAGCTCCGTTTCAGACAGCAGCTTTCAAGAAAGCCCCGACGTTCCTGCCGCGACAAGCGCGGCGCCAAGGCGCCTTCAAAAGGTCAATTGACAAACGAAATCAACGCAAAGAAAAGGCGTATCAAAGCTGATACACCTTCTCCTTTCATCTGTTATTTTCTTCTCATATCTCCGGCCAATTGCAGCAGCTTCCGTTTAAGTCTCGACAGCAGGAAAGCCGCTGCTAATACCAACGAAAAGACGAATATGCTGCCCATTTTCCGATTCTCCGCTGTTGTCAGGCCAGTGCCGCGCCGAGATCTCTGCACTGCTGTTCATCTTCATCTCCCGGTGCGTCGTTGACTATGACACTGTCGGCTGCAAGTACGGCACCGGCTGCCAGGCACCGTTCCTCCCAGTCACGCATCCACTGTCCGTCCCCCCATCCGTATGAGCCGAACAGTGCGATTTTTTTACCGGAAAGTACTTCCTCCACCTCAGTGAACATCGGATCGAACTCACTTTCCTCCAGTACCTCGTCGCCCATGGCCGGGCAGCCGAATGCTATACCGTCATATGCGCTCACCTGATCCGCCGTAAAGTTTCCCGCTTCTATTACAGATACTTCGGCTCCTTTTCCTTTAGCACCCTCTGCCACCATATCCGCCATTGCCTGCGTATTTCCGGTTCCGCTCCAGTAAACAACTGCTACTTTACTCATGATTATTGTTCCTTTCTTGATAATTATTCAAATCCCGCCAACCTCTTCAGATCCGTCCGGACTGTCAGCTGGAGCAGGGATTTTCCCTTTGATAATTCCCTGCGGTACACATCCTTACATTTCCTGAACTTTACAAATGTCTTCCGCGCCTCCTCTTCATTTCCGTACGCTTTCCAGCAGCCTGTGCACTTCACCCCGTGTCGTGAGTCCTTCATAAAACACTGCACATCCTCAGGCGGATAACCGAGGAAAAGGCCGACCTCATGCGGAAATACATCATCTTCCGCCATATGCCGAATCAGCTGAACGATGCAGTTTCCCGTACTGTCGCAACAGTATCCCTTCTCCTCCAGGATACGCCGTGCCTCAGGGCGGCCGAGATCCCGCTCCAGGTAATCCGGCCGGTACAGATAAAGCAATGCTTTTTTATCTGTTTTCCTGAGGAGTACGACCCGTATCCCTTTCTCCCTGAGAAGCCTGTTCAGCCTTCGCAGCTCATCACAGATATCCTGTCCCGGTTCTATACTGACCGCAAACATATTTCCGGTTTTCAGGCCCGCCAGAGTAGGAGAGCATTGTTCAATCAATAATTGTTCAGGCATTATGCTATGTGCTCCTTTAAGATATCTCTGAGTGAATTCATGGAACTGGTATGTGAACGCACTACTTTGGTATCTTCGCTTATCCCTGTCAGGGCACACCGTACCATCTTATGGGAAATTGTGTGGGTGAACACAATCAGAAGATCCGGCGTTCCGATCCTGCTTTTCATGTCTGCGCAGGGTTTGCAGAACACTTTGGCTTTACACCCGTATTTCAGACAGACATTCGAATACTGTCTTTCCATGCACTCATTTCCTCCAAGAATCACAACGCTCATGAATGTCCTCCCGTCGATAATTAGTTTACACTAACCCTGTGAGTTATAAAACCCGCCGCGTGAAATACCACGGCGGTTAGTTACAACAAACATTGTACTGTCGTTTTGCCTTTTTGTCAAGCAGAAAAGCTTTTTTAGGTCAATCCTGTTTATTCGGCCTCCGTCTATTCGTTGTTTATTCGTTATACCTGCCGGTATCGCTGACCGCTCCCGTGATCCGAATACTGTCCGCTTCCACATGGCAACTGTAACAGACGACCTGTACGCCGGCTTTCGCAGCACGAATCAAAGCCTGTCCGAACTCCGGATGAGTATCATTGTTCGGGAGCACCGTATGGATTCCGTTCATCTGGACGACAAAAGCGATTTCGCAGAAGTAACCCATCCCGGCTGCCGCTGCAAGTTCATCCAGATGTTTCACGCCGCATTCCGTCGGTGCGTCCGGGAACAGCCCGGTTCCGTGTTTTAAATCTGCAGCCAGTGTACAGCCCTTTACTTCCGTGAGATATTTCTCCCCGGCCCGCTCCATGTAAAAATCAAACCGGGAATCACCGAAAGTATACTCCGGCTTTACCTGATTGTAGTTCATGCTCATAAGATACTGCTTCATAAGTTCATTCGGGGCGAGGCTGTCAATGTTCACCCATTTTAACCGAGGCTTATATACCGATATCAGATCATATGCAGTTTTTCGATTCGGATTCGATATTTTCTGAAGAGTGACTTTAGCTTTTGGAACCAACAGTTCCCGCAGGCGGCCGGTGTTCTTTACATGTACCTGTTCTGTATTTCCGTCAATCAGTACCTCGGCGACAAAGCGGTTGATCCGCCGGACAAATATGCCCTGAACTGTGTTCTCATAGTATATGGCAGGCTCATGTCCGTTCATCAATTTTTCCTTCCGTCCCGGAGATAATCGTTCCTTCGTATTCATATCCGTGATCATTCCTATCTGCTCCGCTTCCTGTTCCATAGCGCCATAATCTCCTGCCGCTTTTCCATTCTGATTAAGACGCCAAAAGTCGACTACGGATCATTCCCTCCGGCAATCCCGTAATCATACTGTTTAGTATTTTACAAAAATGGAGACTGACTGTCAAAATTCTTAAAAATTAAGATTTTTCATAGAATTGACTTGTTATTTAGCATATTATATAATTTTTTTAGCGCAGTTTTCGCACACACATTACCGGCCTGCAATTTTCAAAATCAGTAACTGCTCTACCCCTCGTATCTGGGCATTTTTCGGTTCCGGTGTGCGGAAAAAAACGCACCGGGTTTATCAGGTTCACATTATTATCTACTGCAGTTGGCAGGAAAGGAGAAGGTCATGAAAAAAGAACTGCTGAAATTTGTGAGTGTGATGCTCCTCGCATTCCTGATTATTATGACAGGCAAAAACCGTGTCTGGGCTTCGGGAGATGCGTTCGACGAGACTTTAGTCGGAGAAAGCGGCAATGTGTTCTCTGTTGCCGAACTCACGTCTATGATGGAAGGAAATGTATATTTGTCTGACAAGGATGTTATGATTTACATGGGGGATAACGGATGGCTCAATTTAGCCGGCAAGGATAATAATCATTATCCCTACTATCCGTCTGAGTATACATATGACCCCATAAGCGGAATGCTTACATCAGATGAAGACTGCTGTTTCAAAATAGAAAACGGGAAAGTGGCATATATCTATATTGCTGCGGATCCGGATACTTTGTATTACCCGAAACCACAGCTTGAGCCATCGATAGTATTGTCAGAACTTAATGATGAGTATAAAGCTCTGTACAACGGTGCATGGTATATTCTTTCAAAGACCCAGAACGGATTTACGGTTTATAAGAACAGCCGGGATAATATAGTTGAAGAATATGATTTTAACAATTTCAAGATTACCGAAACACACGACTATATCCTTTTGGCGCAATTCAACAATTTCGGCGTATTGAAGCTGTTTAAAAATAATGACCGTATAACGGAAATCACAAGGGAGTACGCCGACGTCAAGTGGCGAGTGTACGCGGACTGTTACGGCAGTTTAGACGAAACTCTGAATTTGAAGGAACTGGTGAGCAGCTATGCTTTTATAACCGAAGACGAAGATATCTTTTTCGACGGAGGAAATTATCTTTATTATACAGGCAACGGAAATAATCATCTTAATACGTTCAACTCTTATTACTGGAATTATGATGCTCCCAATGAACTGCTTCAATACGGCACTAAAGAATATATAAAGATTGAAAACGGCAAACCTGCAGCATTTTATCAGGAAAATGATCCGAATAAGATATACTATGCGTATCCGAAAATAACCCCTCAGGACCTTACATCCGGACTGGAAGAATTGTATGTCGGAGAACAAACAGGCACAGAGTACAAACTAACGCACACACAGGATTCCATCACAGTTACAAGTAGTCTGGATGCAGTCTTCAATTACAATTTAAACGAGTGGGAGTTCTGTGAAACGGACGATATTATTTATCAGTTCAGATTTAATGATCGTTTCCTCATAAAGTATTCCAAAGATAACGGAAAAATCGTTGAAGTACGCAAAGTGACGCTTTCCGCCGGCGAAACCGAATGGACTCTGTATCCCGTTGATCCGACAGAGTATAACCTGCGCGATCTGACAAAGACGATGGACGGTTATGTCTATATGGCGGACAACGAAGATAAACTGTACATGAACGATGGTGCGATTATTCATATGATCTGCGAGAACGGGCATGACTTCCAAATAGGTTTTGATATAACGGACAGCACCTATGATCCCGAAACCGGCATATGCACGTATGAAGACACCTGTTTTGTCATTGAAAACGGCAAGGTGACAAAAATCTACAATAAGAGCCGACCGGAACAGATTTTCCTGCCATACGAGAAAATGTCGCCGGCAGAACTGACAGTAAGACTCGATGATGCCTATGTGGGCACATATTACGGCAGAACATATACTCTCACAAAGACAAATGACAGCTTAACCGTTACGGGAGGATCGCAGCCTGAAGAATATGATTTAAACGAGTGGGAAATCTTTGAGACAGAAGATTATATCCTCATGACAAATTATTATGATAACTGCACGATTAAATATGCCAAGACATATGGAGTGATCACGAAGATTTACAAAGATACCTATAGGGGGGTTTGGTGGGAAGTATATCCGTACACAGATCCTTCGCTCCCCTCTTTCAAAACGACATCCCTCGTCCTCAGCGGTCAGATCGGCGTAAACTTCTTCATGAATCTTCCTGAAGCTGACGGGGCGGATTACGAAAACAGTTACATGACATTTTCCGTTCAGCACGGCAAAATTACTGAACGAGCAGATTTTGATCCGAATTTTATGAACAGTACCAAGACTCTGTACGGTTTCAAATGCTACATAAACGCAATACAGATGGCGGAACCGATTACGGCAACATTCCATTACGTAAAAGGCGGGGTGGAGAAAACCACCGATAATACATTTGCAGTAAAGGACTACTTTACTGAATTTGATAAAATAACATCAGAAAATCCGTATGCATTTTCTGATGAAATGAAAGCACTGATCATGTCACTCGCCGATTACGGTCATTATGTCCAGCCGTTCCTGGCGGAAGCAAATGGCTGGACTCTTGGCACAGACTATGCGTTAATGGACAAATTTTATACCGAAAGCTACGATATCGACGCGATAAAGACAGCGGCGTCATTCCACGCAGCCCGGTATAATGATCAGACAGAAGGGGATTTAAAGTCGCTGCTTATGTCACTGGCTCTTGACAGCAGCACCACGATCGTTGTCACCGTAAAAACTTCTGACGAGTATCGCGGCACGGTCACAGCTTCTATCGATGGCGGTGAAGCATCTCCGATGTCCAGAGTGTCCAAAGGAAAATACCGCATAAAGATAATCGGCATACCAAGCCATGAGCTGAGCAAAATCCATACGATTACTGTAACAACGACAGAAGGGCATACCGCAGACGCTTCGTTCTCTGCCCTGTCTTATATTGCTCCGGCTCTTAATTATTATACGGACGATGCGGCTGTTCAAAATGCCATGGCGTCAATTTATATGTATTCTAACGCGGCTGACGAATTGAAAAGTTCGCAAGCCTGAAAACTCGTAAACTGCTCTTTTTTCTGAAAGGAGCTATATTTCACTCCAAAAACGGCCGGCTGCTTTCCTTATGTGAAAGCAGCCGGTCGTTCAGGTTTCTTCCAAATTGAGGTGTCCAAACGCAGTGTGTATAGAACAGGTTTGCCTCACTGACTGTCTTCACATCTTCTGCTGACCGTAGCCGGAATTGTAATCCGCCACGTTCAAATGTCGCCTGAGAAACGACCTTCCGCTTTTTTTCATATAGTATAATAGGTTCATAATTCAATGAATTTACGTGAAGGAGATGATTGTATGAATGGAAATACCAATATCTGGCTGAATGGAATCATGGGAGTTGTTGTCGGAGATGCTCTTGGCTGCCCGGTACAATTTGAAGCTCGTGAAAAAGTTGCCTGTCACCCTGTTACCGGCATGCGTGGATACGGCACGTTCAATCTCCCGGAAGGATCCTGGACAGATGACAGCAGTCTGACGATCGCTTTGCTGGAAAGCATCCGGCGTGTCGGAAAGATCGATCTTGATGATATCATGGAGAACTTTATGAAATGGCTCTATGACGGAGAATTTACTCCTTATGGGGAATCCTATGATATCGGCCGCGGCACAATGCAGGCGATTAATCTTTACAGAAAAGACCAAAAAGCAAGGAGCTGCGGTGGAGATGAGGAATGGAATAACGGCAATGGAAGCCTGATGCGTATCATACCCGCCTGTATTTATAGCACTGTTATGGAAAGCAGCGGGATGTATTCCGATCGTGATGCAATCGCTGCCATCCACTCTGTCGGCAGTCTCACCCACGCCCATATCCGTTCGAATATTGCTTGCGGTCTGTATTTCTTTATGGTTAAGAGGATCCTGATTGGAGAAGGTTCTCTACAGGAAAGAATGCAGGAAGGACTCACGGAAGGGTTCACGTTTTATGAATCCTATCTTGCGGACAAAGAGAACCTGCATTACTATGACCGGCTGAGGGATCTGGATTCTTTCAAATCCCTGCCTGCAGACAAAATCAGGAGCACCGGATATGTCGTGGATTCATTGGAAGCAGCTGTTTGGTCTCTGATAATAACCGACAGTTTTGACCAGGCTCTTCTGAAAGCAGTCAACCTTGGAGACGATACCGACACCGTTGGTGCAATCGCCGGAGGGCTGGCAGGGCTGTATTACGGATATGACTCCATTCCGAAAGATTGGCTTTCTGCTATCAAGCGCAGGGAATGGATCGAGGAAATATGTCTTCATCGTCCATGACCTGGCCGCCGGGGCTTTAATTCTTCATCTTGCATTGGCGGTCTTGCTTTGCTTCCTCTGTGTCAGCAGGGAAGCAAAGCTCCCACCCATGGAAGAACCATAAACGGCATCCGGCCGACCGCCAAGGGAACGAATCACATTCCAACTCATCGCAATGCAGTGCTCATCATTTTCTCCCCGTCAGCAAAGCGGAACCTGAAAGTCCCATCCATCCGGCTTCGCTCTTACGGATCCATTTCCCATTGGTTGTGTCGATCAGATCTGCCTTCTCGTATCCCATCTCCTTCAGTTTCTTCACGAAAGCGTGCATATCTCCGTATTTTCCGGCAGAGAAGATGTCATGGATCGCAAAGGTTCCGCCTTTTTTCAAAGTCCGCAGCGTCTCCAGCAGGATCTCCTGCCTGTCCTTCGAAGGGATATTATGATACACATAATTGCTGACCACGGCATCAAATGTTTCATTGGGGAAATCCAGATGCGTGGCATCTCCCTGTTGGAAACAGACATTCGATACGCCCTCTGCCCGGGCATTGCTTTCGCAGAGTTTCTTATTAAAAGATGCATATTCCCTGCCCCAACGATCTATTCCTGTCACATGCGCTTTCGAATTTCTTTTTGCGATTGCAATAGCCAGTGCTCCGCTGCCGCAGCCTACGTCCAGGCAGTTTCCTTCTTCAGGCAGATTTACATAGTCGGCGATACCAGAGATAA
>CAMYVI010000093.1 GCA_947302185.1 uncultured Lachnospiraceae bacterium | reverse complement strand
GCCAGATCAGAGTATTCAAATGTCGTATAGGAGAGTCCGAAACCGAACGGATACTTGACCGGCACATGTGCAGTGTCAAAATATCTGTAACCGATATATAATCCTTCCCGGTACTCGGATGTTCTCTCCTTTGCAGGATAATAATTGAACGCCGGAGTGTCCTCGTATGTAACAGGATAGGTCTCAGCCAATTTTCCGGACGGATTCACTGCCCCGGTTATGATATCATAAACAGCACCGCCCCCTGCCTGTCCTGTCAGATAACAGTGAAGAACGGCTTTAAGGTTCGTATCCCAATCCATCTCAATCGAAGATCCGCCCGATAGAATACCGACTATACTCGGATTGACTTTCACGAGCGCCTCCAACAGTTCGATCTGTACCCCGGGAATTTTCATATGCTGACGGTCGAGGCCCTCGGACTCGCTCATTTCATCAAGACCGAAGAAATAAAGGACGACATCGGCATTCTTTGCGGCCTCACCAGCCTCTTTTTTCAGGGCTTCGTCAGGCTCGCCGTTTCTTTTATAACCTGCTGACGAGGCCACGATCTCGACTCTTGAACTTTTCTGAGCAATATCGATGAAAGAATCAAGCTTTGTCGCGTTGACCATAGACGATCCCGCCCCCTGATATCTCGGCCTAAACGCAAAGTCGCCGATCACGGCCACCTTCGTCCCCTCTGCAAGAGGAAGGATCTTTCCCTCATTCTTGAGAAGCACCGCGCACTGTGCTGCGGCTTCCCGTGCAAGTGCGTGGTGACCTTCTATATCGAATTCGGTACTGTGACCTTCTGCTGCCTTTGTCGTCTCCAGAACCGCATCAAGCAGATCATCCACACAGAGATCGAGCTCCGCCTTGGTGAGAGTACCGTTTTGAATAGCGGTGATGACCTGACGTGCAGAATCGAGACCCGGATTCGGCATCTCGAGATTACTGCGGCACTTAATTCCCTTAACGTGGTCATTGGATCCGCCCCAGTCTGTGACGACCATGCCGTCATATCCCCAATCTCCCCTAAGGATATCGAGCAGCAGGTGAGGATTCTCGTTGGCATACTCACCATTTACCTCGTTATAGCTGGTCATGACAGCCTTGGCCTTACCTTCTTTGATTGCGATTTCAAATGCAGTCAGATAAATCTCACGGAGCGTTCTCTCATCCACAACAGCGTCCATAGCCATTCGGCGCTCCTCCTGGCTGTTCACCGCAAAATGCTTGATGCAGGAGCGCACTCCTTTGCTCTGAATACCGCGGACATAGGCTGCGGCCATCTTTCCCGCAAGATGCGGGTCTTCGGAAAAATACTCGAAATTGCGTCCGCACAGAGGACTTCTCTTCATATTCATACCCGGACCTAACAGAACATGAACATCCATCGCCATGGCTTCCTCACCGAGTGCCTGTCCGATTTTTTCACCGAGCAGGGGATCCCAGCTGTTCGCGACTGTTGCAGCGGTCGGAAAACAAGTCGCTTTCAGAGACTCATTCAGACCGAGATGGTCTCCGGCACCGGCCTGCTTTCGTATTCCGTGCGGTCCGTCGGAACAATACATTGACGGAATATTCAGCCGCGGAATCGGCCATGTCTGCCACTCACCCTGACCTCCGACAATCGCGGCCTTCTCGATGAGGGTCATCTGATCAAGTATTTTTTTATGTTTCATATTCTTCCTCCTGATATACAAAAAGCACAATACTCTGTATCCTATTTTAGCAGAATATTATGCTTCATTTCGTTTCTGACATAAAATGTATTATTTACGGCACAAATCGCACTGTCCGGATTATTTCTCATGATTCCGATAATCTTCCTGCATTCCGACAGCGGTTCTCAGGACACGCTTCCTTTTGGTTTGGGAATCAGGAGCTTGAGTTCGAGCATCCGGTCATTCAGCGTCCACATGGCACTGCCGTCATACTTCTCAACAGTCTTTTTTATTGACTTGACGCCGAATCCGTGATTCCGGATGTCAGCCTTGGTCGTGAGGGGAAGACCGTTTGCAAATGCGATCTCAGCCTCACAATAATTTGACATCATAATGTAAACGAACCCTCTCTGTTCGCTCACCGTCAGATGAATAATCCGCTTTTCCGGGTCGCGCAGCGTTACAACATGCTCCAGAGCGTTATCGAGCGCATTTCCGAAAATCGTACATATATCAGCGACATGCATGAACTCCAGAAGCTTTCCGTCCACAACACAGGTGAACTTTATATCCATATTGCGTATAAT
Organism: uncultured Lachnospiraceae bacterium; assembly: GCA_947302185.1. Next base: position 6,885 of record CAMYVI010000093.1, on the reverse strand, counting down.
CGGAGATTTACCGGAGATGATCGTGTCGAGGACCGCATTCCCGGTCTCTCTATCCGGTCTGTAATCGGCCACCTCATTCTCCAGCCTTTCGATCCACTCGGAACGTTTTTCGGGGTCTATCTCAGCCTTCATGCCCTGAATCTGATGCTTCAGGTCATGATACTTGATATTTATCATATCAATACTGTCCTGGTAGGTCCGGTACTGATCGTATTGCGTCTTCAGAATCGATTCCATTCGGATGATTTCCGCCTCGGCCCTCAGATTCGTTATCTGCATCTCAACTGCATATACGATAGCCATTCCCGCAAAATCGGCAATCGTCCGTATAGCCATAATGTCAGCCAGGACTCGCCCCGAGAAAGGGGTGTCAGGCAGAAGAAAGCTCACGTTACTGAATACAAATGTCAGCAGAACAACTAGAACAACGCTGAGCATTTCCTGCCAGGACGTCTCATATTCCATGAAGGCACTGCGGTTATAAGCGCCCATGGACCATGCCCCGAAAAGAATAACAGCATAGATGAGCACCGTCAGAAGAATAGGACGGACCGCATGGGAATCAGCGCCGAGCACGCCGTGTCCGGTTCCGCTTCCAATCATCAGGTACTGTACGATCTGCCAGCTGAAAGAAGCTTCGAACTCGGAAATGAGAAATGCAATAGCACACTGATATATGGCTTTCCACAGGCTGAAATCACAGATGCAGAATATGAAAGTATACATTGCGAGAACGGCGACAGCCATACAGGGTATCCACAAAAATAAGGGCACATCATCGGTAAGGACCAGGAACAAACATTGAAATATCAGGAAGCCGGCGCATGAGACAATAAAATGCAGCTTCCCGCACCGGCGCGGAAAAGCGAGACAGCACACCACACACGCGCCCCATTCAGCGATAGCAGTATATAATCTGGGAATATCTCCATAACTCATCAAAAACCCTCATATGAACCGAAATACGCCGTTTGCTGAATTCCGGCCCTGCACAGACAGAGAAAACGACAGATAACCGACTGACAGTATGAAGATTTCAGCCCGCGTCACACGGAATTCCCTATATGTTCCGTCAGCGCCAGCATGAACTCCGATTTGCGCGCGCGGCTTATAAGCAGTTTCTGTCCCGCTACCATACAGCAGCCGTCCTGAACTCCGTCTACATGCTTCATATTTACGAGATAACCTTTATTGCTTCGAAAGAAACCGTAAGGTCCCAATTCCGTCTCCGCTTCGGACATCTTCCCGCGGACCCGATACGTCCCGTGGACCGCGTGATAAACCAAATTATGGCCTTCACTCTCAATATAGAAAATATCATCGACCCGAAGCTTGATGAGTCCCTGTGGAAAAGTCAGAGTAATTGATGCATCCGACCGTCTCGATATCCTTGCCGCAGCTCTTTCAAGCTTTCTGGCAAATGAAAAATAGCTTACAGGCTTTACAATATAATCGAGCGCATCGACTTCATAGCCGCGTATGGCATAATCGACACGGTTCGTGATGAACATGATGATGACGTCCCTGTCCTTCTTTCTGATTTCCTCGGCCGCAGACATGCCATCCAACAGCTTCATCTGAATATCCATCAGAATAATGTCATAGGAACAGTCATATTTCTGTACAATCTCATCGCCGTCCCGAAATCTGGTCGAGCGGATGATTTCCCGAGCTTCCGCGGCATATTTATCGATAAACTTATTCAGCTGATCCGCATAGATATCTTCATCTTCAACAATTGCTATTCTAATCACGTCATCTCTGAGGGGATTCCCCCTCCCTCGCATTACTTACTCATCCCAGCCGTCGTAGAACCTGACATTGACCCCGATATTTCTCGCGATCTCACCCTCTTTTAAAACGAGGTCCTCGAGATCGGAAACCGGCGGAAAGACCGGCACGTCCTCCTCCAGCTCAAGACGGATCCAGTCTGCCTCGGCTTCAATCGCATTGCGTATCGCGTTGTCAAGACTATAGCCGCTCACTTCACAACAGGCGAGGTCGACAAAACGCCCGTCATAACCGCCTTCTTCATTTTTTTTAAAAATAGCAGGGTATGTAAATTTCATGATCTTCTCCCGTTCATGTCCCGTTCGCAGGACCGGAGTGAATCCGGGTCTTTATCCTGCCTATGGGACAAGCCTCATTTTTTTATTTATCTCAAACCCAAATCTCAAAACTGTAATCATGAGGATTCAGAGTCAGAGATAAGTTGAGTCTAAAAAACATTTTACCACAATCGAACATGTTTTTCCACAATTGAACATGTACGCACAATTCATACTGTTCAGGAACGCCTCGACTTTCTTGCCGCGACGTGCGCGGCGCCGAGGCGCCTTCGACTGCGCGCATTAAGCGATCCGCCGCAGGCCGTCTTTCCTTTTGCAGGCGGCTGAACGGAGTGCAGGCCATACCTACAGTGAGAAAAGATCCAGCACCATCTGAGCAGTTTCCACCATCGACGTACCCGTGTCCATGGCGGTCTTCTGCAGATAGCGGTGAGCTTCCGGCTCAGTCATGTTGTTGCGGCTCATCAGCAGTTTTTTTGCGTCATCGATTGCCGCCTGATCCTCCTTGGACCGCCCGCGCGGCCCTGAACGCTTTTTCCTGATGCGGATTTCGATTGTCCGCTGCATCATCGCGACCGTCTCTGTCAGATCCCTTGCTTTGGCCGGCAGAGGCAGACATACAATATCATTCTCCTTAAGATCCGGTAATAATGATTCCCTTGCCATAAGAAGCATCCGAAAATCCTCCGGCAGATTATCGTAGATCCCGGTGTATAACATATCCGTCATCTGATATCCGCACACAACGATACCGTTCTTAAGACCATCAAACAATCCGATCGCCTGCAGTCCGGTGCTGCACACAGCGGTCACCGTAAAACCGTTCCGCACCAGAACATTCCTGATGTTCCTTGCGTCCTCTATCTTACGAAAAACCACAATTATATTGACCACTTAAATTCCTCCGGACAATCAGATTTTATTCAGATACTGTTCGAGCTCCCATTTTGTGATCTGGGCAGAATACTGATCCCATTCACGCTTTTTAGCTTCCACATATCTTGCGGAAATATGCCCGCCGATAACATTGCGCACAAAGGCATCTTTCTCGAATTCCTGTATCGACTCGATCAATGTGCCGGGCAGCTGTTCGATTCCCATAGCAGAGCGCTCTTCATCTGTAAGCTTTGCAATGTTGCCGGTAATAGGCAAAGGAGGCATGATCTTATTTCGTATCCCGTCAAGTCCTGCACTTAAGCATACAGCGAGGGCAAGATACGGATTTGCCGACGGATCCGGGCTCCTCAGTTCGATGCGTCTGCCTTCTTCCGCATCAGCATACGGTATACGAATCAGCGGCGTCCTGTTCTGGGTCCCCCACGAGATGTAGATCGGCGCCTCGTATCCGGGTATCAGACGTTTATAGGAATTGACAATCGGATTCAGAATCGCACTCATACCTTTAATATGCTTCATGATACCGCCGATAAAATACATGCCCTCTTCGGATAGCTTCTCCGGATCCTCTCTGTCTGTGAAAACATTTCTCCCATCCTTATGCAGCGAAAAATTCAGATGCATGCCCGATCCGTCTACTCCTGCCTTGGGTTTCGGCATAAATGTTGCGTGCAGTCCGTGCTGACGTGCTATAGTGCGGACAGCAAGTTTGAATGTCATGATATTGTCCGCCGTCTTAAGAGCTTCATCATAATGAAAATCTATCTCATGCTGTGCAGGAGCCCCCTCGTGATGACTTGTCTCGATCTCAAACCCCATATTCTCCAGAGTGAGTACAATGTCGCGCCTTGCATTCTCCCCGAAGTCAATCGGTCCGAGATCGAAATATCCTGCCTGCTCGTTGGTATCAGTCGTCGGATTGGCTTCATCATCAGTCTGAAATAAGAAGAACTCACACTCTGTACCCACATTGAAAGTATATCCGTCCTTCTCGGCTTCCTTTATCACATTCTTGAGAATATGCCGTGAATCTCCTTCGAACGGCGTTTTGTCCGTCTTATAGACATCACAGATCATGCGGGCCACCTTCCCGTTCTGAGGTCTCCAGGGGAAAATAGCAAATGTGTCAAGATCCGGCACCAGGAACATGTCGGATTCCTCGACGCGTACAAACCCCTCAATTGAAGAGCCGTCGAACATGACTCTCCCGCTCAGCGCTTTGAGGAGCTGAGACGGTGTAACCGCTACATTTTTCAGGGTTCCGAAGATATCCGTGAACTGCAGGCGGATGAAAGCGACATCCTCATCTCTCACCATGTTTACGATATCTTTAACTGTGTTGTGGCTCATTTGTCTTCCTCCTTATAAGTACCGGTCATATGCCGGTCAAATATGCTTTTTACTGTAAAAAAGAGCGCTCGGAACCGCTGTCCCGAACGCCCTTGTCCGCGATTTTCCATCATTTTTTCTCTTTGTTTTCCACCGGGATCTTTATCTTATAGGATCCGGACTTAAGCTCATAGGATGCACAAAGCTGACCGTTATGAGTCTCCATTCCCGTGTACTCCATGCCCTTGGGCCGTTTCAGAGAAGATGCCTGTGTATGACTGATCTGTAGATACAATTTAGCGGTGGTGTTCGCGGGAATCTCACATGAGTATACCCTGAGCTTCCCGTAAGACGTCTCCCAGGAAGATTTTATTTTTCCCGCCGGTGAATTATATTCAGCTGTCATATCCGTCACGGTGCCTGTGTTGTCCGCTGTCGGCTGAAGTATGATTCTTTTGAATCCCGGCTCATATGCATCCTGTGTGATACCCGCCATATAGCGGTACAGCCACTCGCCCACAGAATCCGTCGCTCTGCCGTCAATGTGATTCCCAAAGCCTTCTGTCATCGCCGTATAGATCCAGGACGGGTAATCCTTCTGGAGAAGCACATTATAAGCAATATCCGAATAGCCGTTGTCGCTCAGGACCGGAAGAGCAATATTTGTGCCGAAAAGCCCTGTCATCAGAGTGTTCTCGGGATATCCTTCGTGAAGCATACCGCCCGGGTTACGGACACTCGACACAAGATTGGCCATCATATTCATCTGCTGATGATCCGTACGGTACAGGCTGAGTTTCAGCGCCCAAAACAGGGCTGTCTGCGAATTGTCGATGACCGGAGTCCCGTCATCATAGGCCGTCACTCCGTCCGCCGATGCGGAAAGCAGGTTTCCTTCCTCGTCAAGATATTTGTTCATGAACTCTTCCTTGAACTGCACGAACCTTTCCTCGTAGACAGCGGCATTTTCCGTCCTGCCCGTAAAGTCCGAAACAAGCTGCATTATGAGCGTACAGTACAGACGATAAATCTCACCCATACAGTTTCCGGAAGTTCCTTCGATTGCCATCGGATCTCCGGTCAGCGGCATACTGTAGCTCTCAGTAAAGATCCTGTTCATGTACATGACCATCTGATTGTAATGATCCTCGAGAATGCCGATATCGCCGGTCTGCTGATACAGCTGCCACGGAATCAGAATACCTGCATCGCTGATTCCGGCGGAATTACCGAAGGTTTCCGCATCGGATACAGGTACCGTCAGACCATAGAATCCCTGAGTAGATGCCGAGCAATCCTGCATGATCTCATTCAGATTCATAAATGATCCGAATGCATCCGCATTGAAGAGATCGGTTACACAACAGACCTGTGCATATGAAAGATCGCCCTCTCTCTCGTCTTCCGGCACATCCCGATTCGGGACCGACACCGTTCCGGAAATCTGATTCCATTTAATATCATCTATCACAGCATTGACCTCACGGCTCGATGTTGTGATGTTTCCGATCGGACTGCCCACACTCGTGTATACTTTCCCGCCAGCCGAAAGAATTGTCACGGGCTGATTGGCCGTTATTCCGACATAACGGTACCCTTCATAGGTCTCTCTCGGCAAAAAGTGCTCCTTATCATCACCGGAAAGCATATATGTATACGATACCGAACCGGTTCCTCCGATAGAACCGAAAGCACTGCCGTTCTGATCGCCCGTACCGCTTGCGTTTATACCGTCATTCAGTCTCCCTGCATAAATTACGGTGACATCGGTTCCCGCTATTCCGCTCAGGCTGAGATCGACCTGGCCGGATGCGAAAGTCCCGTAATCTAATACCAGTTTCTCCCCGGGGTTCAGTGATATTTTTTTATTCTTTTTCAGGTCAATTTCATGCCTCGATACCTGCCCGTAAGTATACCCCGTACTGTCGTCCGTAATATTCTCTGACTCGGAGTATGTATAAGCCGACACGGGCATTCTCTCATATTCATCCGCAATCCGGGCGGTGCTTTTCGAAGAAGAAACCAAACTTCCCGAATATTCCGCAGTCTCTACGCCGTTCCAGAAATTGACCGGCATAGCATAATCATCATCTATCCATCTGTCGATTTCACGTGCAACCGCACCGTCTATAGTGAGGCGATCTTCTCGCCGATTCTGAACGCTGTTAGAGATTCCGGCGAAGCGAACGTCGCTGTGACTTGATGAGTACCAGTCTCTCCCGCCCGTTGCAACCGTCTGGACTTTTCCGTTGGCGTATCGTAAAACAAGTTTGGCTATCACTCCCAGTTCTTCAGAGCTGTCATCCGGGCCGAAAGCCCCGTTGTAGCCTGCGTTCTCTCCGTAATCCGAACCGTACCAGCCCTTTGATAACTCTATACCGATCGTTACTGTATTATCAAAGAGATTACTGCTCAGTACATCCGTCACATCATATGTCTGATAATTTACATATTTGTTGTAATCGGTCCATCCGGGCGCGAGAACAGTCCGTTTTTCGTCTATATCGGAAAGCTCCTGACCTTCGATATAAGCCCGGTAGTTTCCCAGAGATGTGATATACAGATAAGCTTCCTGCACAGTCATGCGGCT
>CAMYVI010000092.1 GCA_947302185.1 uncultured Lachnospiraceae bacterium | reverse complement strand
GTGAACTTTGTTCGGGAATGTAACGCACAGGTCATAATAAGGGGTTTGCGAGCAATTACTGACTTTGAATATGAGCTCTCGATGGCTCAGACCAACAGGATTCTTGCTCCGGACATTGACACTATGTTTCTTATTACCAGCTTGGAATATGCATATCTCAGTTCAACGACCGTGAAGGAGGTCGCTGCATATGGTGCTTCCATAGAACAATTTGTTCCCCCTGTTGTTGCGGAAGCATTGACGAAGAAGCTTGAAGCCAGGCGCTGATGGGAAGTTCCCGTTTAGAGAATTCAATTCTCAATTGATTTTATATAAAACCGGGTATAAGGAGACAATTAATGGCGAGCAGGAGTGAACAGATCATCGAAGAAATTGAAGAGTATGTCGACAGCTGTAAATTTCAGCCGCTTTCCACAACCAAGATCGTGGTCAATAAAGAAGAGTTGGAAGAACTCCTGAGGGAGCTGAGACTGAAGACGCCTGATGAGATCAAGCGTTACCAGAAAATCATTTCCAATAAAGACGCGATATTAGCGGATGCACAGGCCAAAGCAGACGGGATTATCGCCAACGCCGAGACGAGAGCCAAAGAGCTCGTAAGCCAGCATGAAGTCATGCAGCAGGCATACGCTCAGGCAAACGATACCATTAATAAAGCTAATCAGCAGGCACAGGGCATTCTTGATTCCGCTACGCAGGATGCGAACAACATAAGACTTTCCGCGCTTACTTATACAGATGAAATGCTTGCCAATATCGAAGTCGTTACCGGTTCAACCATTCAGGACGCCGGCATGAAGTACAAGGCATTTATAGACGCTCTTCAGGGCGCATACGAAACCGTAAGACAGAACCGTATGCAGCTCTCCCCGCAGACATCCCGTCCTGTCGACCAGTCGGATTATTATGATGATGACGATGACTATGAACTTGACGACGAGGATGAGGACGATATCGACGACGAAGAGGACGATATGGACTACGATGATTATGACGAATAATCTGAATCATGTTTAACGAAGGGGGATGTCAGTGGCATCCCTCTTTTTCTATAAATCAAGAAAGGAGAGACTATGGGAATTTTAACTGAATTAGAACCGAAAAAAGTATTCCACTATTTCGAGGAGATTTCTGCAATTCCACGTGGCTCCGGCGATACTCAGGCCATGACTGAGTATCTGGTCCAATTCGCAATAGACCATAACTTTGACGCCATTGCCGATGAGGAAGGCAATGTTATTATGAAGAAACCGGGTTCTGAAGGTTATGAGGAATCCGCTATTGTTATTCTTCAGGGTCATATGGATATGGTCTGTGCTTCGGCTCCCGGCGTCAGACATAATTTTGAAACAGATCCGATAGTCCTTACCATCGAAGATGACTACATCACGGCAGACGGAACGACCCTCGGCGGAGATGACGGGATAGCTGTTGCCTATATGCTCGCGATTCTCGATGATGATTCGATTGTTCATCCGCCGCTTGAATGCGTCTTTACTGTAGATGAGGAAACAGGTCTCGTTGGCGCCGGCGCTCTTGACCCGCAGTTCCTTGACGGCAGAGTGATGATCAATCTCGATTCGGAGAAGGAAGGCATTATTACAGCAGGCTGTGCCGGTGCATCCTCCATTACCACCTCTATTCCGATTGGCAGAGCTGTAATAAAAGGAATGCCGGTACTCCTGGATATCGGCGGGCTAAAAGGCGGACACTCCGGCGAAGAGATCGCAAAAGGAAGAATCAATGCCAATAAGCTTATCGGAAGATATCTTTATGAACTCGACAGAAAAATCGCTTTTTCACTCTGCGATGTGAGCGGAGGAGGCAAGGACAACGTCATCCCGTCGGCAGCAAAGGCTCATCTCGTGATCGACGAAGATGATCTTGAAGCTGCAAAAGAATTTACAAAAGAATTTGTCGCTTCTATCCGAAAAGAATATGCCGGTACTGACGAAGGTCTTACCATAAAACTGGAGAGCGGACATACTCATAAAGTATCCGTTATGGATCCTGACAGCCAGAGCAATGTGATAATGTTCCTCATGCACATACCGAACGGCGTACAGCATATGAGCGGCATAAGCAAAGGCCTTGTGCAGACATCAACCAACCTCGGCATCATCAAGACCGGACAGACACAGTTCCTTACGACATCGATGATAAGAAGCTCTCTTACGAGCGAAAAAGATTTTGTGGCAGCACAGATCCGCAGTCTTGCGAAATACATGGGCGGCTCCACCCAGACGTCCTATTCATTCCCTGCCTGGGAGTATAATGAAAATTCCGGACTGCAAAAGGTCATGGCCGATGTCTATGAGGAGATAACCGGCAGCAGACCTGCAGTCAATGTGATTCATGCAGGCCTTGAATGCGGAGTTTTTGCCGATAAGCTTGAAGGTCTCGACGCCGTTTCCATAGGTCCGGATATGTTAGATATACATACTCCTGATGAGAAGCTGTCGATTTCTTCGGCACAGAGGACTTGGGATTATCTTCTAAAGGTACTTGCAGCACTGAAATAACCGGCCCCCCGGCGGAAATACCGGAGAAAAACAGATATGGAAATTCAACTTTGGCGGGAGATGCTCCATCCGTATGAGCAGGCTGTGTCAGAACTTATGGTCAAGTTCAACAGTATGAAGATGGAATTCTCCAAGAACAGTCTTTACTCTCCGATAGAAAGCGTTCAGGGGAGAGTAAAGACCGTATCCAGTATTCTGGAAAAAATGAAGAAAAAGAGTATTCCGTTCGAGCATCTGGAAGATATGGTCGAAGATATAGCGGGAGTCCGTATCATCTGTCAGTTTGTGGAGGATATCGAGAAAGTAGCTACCCTGATCAGAATGCGCTCCGATATGGAGGTACTTCAGCAGAAGAATTACCTTGAAAACAAAAAAGCCAGCGGATACAGGAGCTATCATTTGATCATTTCTTACGTTGTGGAGACAATCAAAGGTCCGAAAAGAATTCATGTTGAAATTCAGATTCGGACTATGGCCATGAATTTCTGGGCTACAACGGAACACTCACTACAGTACAAGTATAAAGGCAGTATTCCTGAACACATTTCAGATCAGCTTGAACGAATTTCAGATGCTATTTTTATTCTTGACAATGAAATGTCGCAGGTCAGAAGCGAGATCATCGACGCACAGATCGATTCACAGATTCAGACCGGCATAGTAAAAGATATCCTGATATGTATAGAAAATCTCTATCATGTGGCCAGCGAAAGAGAAGTACTGAAGATTCAGAATGAATTCTACCGTATTTTCATGACGAACGATATCGAAGAATTAAAGCGTTTCCAGCGGCAACTCGATATTTTTGCAGAAGGCTACAGAGCACAGTCGGTCGATTCAAAACCGCTCTGAAAGGATAAAACATTGAAGCTACCGGAAAAATACTGCACAAGAATGTATGAATTATTAAAAGAAGACTATCCTGCATGGCAGGATAGTTTTCTTGCGTTACCGGAGCACGGAATACGGATCAACGAATTAAAAACAGACGCTGATCACTTCAAAAAAATCTGGACAGAAAAAGCGGAAGATACGCTGCCGGACAGTACTTTATCCGACCCGATCGGTTGGATTCATAACGGTTTCCATATTAATGATACTTCCCGGTTTTCAGGTCATCCCCTTTATCAGGCCGGACTGTATTATATTCAGGAACCGTCCGCAATGACTCCGGCAGAGATACTGCCGATATCCAGAGGCGATTTTGTACTTGACCTGTGCGCCGCACCGGGCGGAAAGGCGACAGAACTTCTGTCAAAGCTCGGAGGATCGGGACTACTTTATGCCAACGATATCTCGGTCTCCCGTGCACAGGCACTCAGAAAAAACATAGAAATGTCCGGAGCAGTAAATGCCTACATTACTGCCGAGGCTCCCGAAAAGCTCTCATCAGTCTTTCCGTCTTTCTTTGATAAAATACTTGTCGACGCTCCATGTTCCGGTGAAGGAATGTTCCGCAGGAAACCTGAAATGATTAAAGACTGGCTCGAAAAGGGTCCGGAATACTATGCGCTTTTTCAGTTCGAAATCCTCGAAGCGGCTGTGAAAATGCTCAGAAACGGCGGATTGATGGTATACTCAACATGTACTTTCTCGGAAATCGAAAACGAAGGCAACATCATCAAGCTTCTCAAAATGCATCCGGAACTTGAAATATGCTCTTTCAATCATTATCCGGGATTTCTCAGACGCCGTCTTCCCGAACTATCCGATTGTGTGCGTGTGATGCCCCACAGGATGAGGGGGGAGGGTCAGTTCATCTGCCTGCTTCACAAGAAAAATCTCAGTCAGGAAGATGTTATTGACAGACAGTGTGATATCGGACCGATATTTTATCAGGTGGGCGACCGGATGTACCGGCTTCCCGAGGGACATATGCCGCGGGCCGGAATCCGCTATCTGATGACGGGCCTTCACGTCGGAACTCTGAAGTTCGGTGTTATACATCCTTCGCAGGCTTTTGCCCAGGCGCTTTCTAAGGGAGAATGGCCGGGAACATTTGACCTTAAAGCAGACGACGAAAGGCTATTTCGCTATCTCCGAGGTGAAAGTATTCCTTTTGAAACAGATGAAATCACTTTCAGCGGCGATGAAAAAGAGGAACTATTCGGGTTACGTCTGACAGATAAGAAAATAAAAAATCCTGATCGGTATGACAGCAAGACAAAGCCTGACCGGAACAGAAAAGGACGCAAGGTGACAGAAAGAAATATCAGATCCGCCGGATTTGCCGGACAGAACGGTGCGCTTTATGCCGGAGACATTCTGGTACTCGCGGAAGGTTTCCCGATCGGGTTCGGCCAGGCGTCCCGGGGGCTGCTGAAGAACAGGCGGAATCCGGGATGGCGAACCTCCTGATTAATCGTCCCGGTCAAAATCTTTAGTGCATGAAGATAGGATTTATGTTAGAATAGCCTCTTAAGGAGTTGATGCATATGAATAGAATAGGCAAAGGTGAATACGGGTATTTCAGAAGCGAGCGAAAAAGAAGGCTTCTCATCTTAGTTCTGATGCTGCTGGTTCCTGCCGCGCTCATTGTCACAGGTATTCTTCTGAACGGATCAATACGGAATCTTCTCACCGTAATCGCATGCGTTTCAATCGTTCCCTGTGCAATGTCTCTTGTGAGCGTCATTATGGTCTTTCTGCATGATTCCCTGCCGGCGGAAGAGTACCGTGAGATTTCTGCCCACACAGGCTCTCTTTTGATGGCGTATGAGCTCTATGTGACACATGAGAAAGCCAGTACATATATTGATGCCTGTGCAATCTGCGGCAACAATGTTGTCGGGTTCGTATCCGATCAGAAAGCCGACGCATCGTTTACGCAGAATTACATAACAAAAACACTAAGATCCGCGGGATACTCGGTCAGTGTGAATTTGATGCGGAGCAGGGACAAATTCATCGAGCGTATGGACAGTCTGAATGAACATGCAGACTCATTGAGAGAGGGAATTCAATTCAGACCTGATTCCCGCTATCCGGACTACAACCGTGAGGAAGTGATCTGGACAATACTGACGGAAATTTCACTATGAAAAGTTTTATCGCAGGTAAGAATGAAGCCGGTCAGCGTTTCGATAAATACCTCGGAAAGCTGCTCCGTGAAGCACCGAAAAGTTTTATTTATAAAATGCTCAGAAAAAAGAACATCACACTGAACGGCAGAAAGGCGTCCGGTTCGGAAATCCTCTCTTCAGGTGATGAAATCCGGCTTTTCTTTTCGGACGACACTTTCATAAAATTCTCCGGAATAGCTGTATCGGGCAACAGCGGATACGGGATTTCCGATGTAGGTAATCCGATGACCGCCGTGACCGGACACAGACCGGGCAGGAATGTCGTCACGGATGAGAAGGCGGCTGCATTTGCACAAAATATTATTTATGAGGATGAAGACCTGATTTTCTGGAATAAGCCGAGAGGAATTCTGTCACAGCCGGATCGCTCGGGAAAGGACAGCATTGTGGAAATGCTGACCGCTTACCTGCTTGTTTCAGGAAAACTGACGGAAAATGACCTTGTTACATTCCGTCCCGCTCCCGTAAACCGATTGGACAGAAATACCAGCGGTATAGTTATGTGCGGTGTCTCACTCAGAGGACTCCGTTTCCTGTCGGGCGCCGTACATGACCGCACTGTCACGAAAAAGTATCTCTGTGTGATCCGCGGACATATCACCGACGGGCGTTATGAGGCCTATCTCAGGAAGACTGCTTCCGACAATAAGGTCAAAGTCAGTGACGGACCCATAGACGGCGGAAAAAAAATAATAACTGTCTTCAGAACAATCGGAAGCCGCGACGGATATTCGACAGTGGAAGCCCAACTTGTGACCGGAAGGACTCACCAGATAAGAGCGCACCTTGCACATCTCGGCAATCCGATCGTCGGAGACCCGAAATACGGAAATCCCGATACGAACCGCGAAGTAACCGACAGGTAAGTTATACGATATCAGATGCTTCATGCCGCTGAAATTGCATTTTCGGAAACAGAAGAAACATTCGGTTACCTGTCGGGAAAGACATTAAAAGCAGTGATACCGGAGGAATTTCACCGGTTCATGTAAATTAGCTCAGAAAGGATCAGCTGCATTGGATAATAAAGATAACGCCGAGGAGAAAATCGACATAAAAAAAGAGATAATGTCCTACATCGTGATGATAGCTGTTGTAGTGACGGTCGTCCTATTTCTTAATGAGTTCATTGTAGTTAACGCAAAGATTCCGTCATCTTCCATGGAAAAGACCATCATGGTCAATGACCAGATTTTCGGGAACAGGCTTGCTTATACTTCTTCCGGTCCGGAAAGATTTGATATTATTATCTTCAGGTATCCGGACGACGAAAGCAAGCTTTTCATCAAGAGAGTCATCGGAATGCCCGGAGACGTCGTTAATATCGTTGACGGCAAGGTCTATCTCAATCAGGATACAGAACCTCTCGACGACAGTTTCTGTCCGGAGGAACCGCACGGAAATTTCGGGCCTTATATAGTTCCGGCCAATTGCTACTTTGTGATGGGCGATAACAGAAATAACAGTCACGATTCCAGATTCTGGAACAATAAATTCGTGCGGAACGACCAGATACTCGGAAAGGCTTTCTTCAGATACTGGCCTGCATCAAGATTCGGACCGATCGGCTGATGGGTACCTGGAAATCCAGAGGCCTTCGAGGTTCAGTACTCGAAGACGTCATAAATTATACAATTGAACATTATCGGACCAGCGGTCTGGCAGTCATCCAGAAAATCCCGACTCCCATTACGCCCATAGAGATAGATAAGGCAACGAGACATATCACACTTGCCTATTTCGATCAGAAGAGTACCGTAGATTACATAGGTGTCGTACAGGGAATACCGATCTGTTTCGACGCGAAAGAATGTGCTTCCGATACATTTCCGCTCCAGAACATTCATGAACATCAGGCTGCATTTATGCGGGATTTTGAAGAACAGGGCGGACTCGCGTTTTTTATCCTGTATTATTCGGAAAGACAGGAGTATTACTATCTTCGGCTCCGGGAGATGCTCCGTTTCTGGAAAAGACGGGCGGAGGGCGGCAGAAAGAGCTTCAGAATCGAAGAGTTGGACCCCGCTTTTTTTATCGGAGAAAAGCGAAACACTCTGCTTATCCTGGAAGGTATACAGAGGGATCTTGATGACCGGGATGACGAACTTCCTTCAGGAGATCAATAATCGATTCCGGCGCATAACCGCCTGCCGCAAAGGCAATACATTCGGATAATAGTAATCCCGGCAAGATACTGCTTATTACAAGGAGATTTTTCATGAACAACAGAGTCATCCACACACCGGACGGCGTCAGAGATCTGTACGGACGTAACAAAATGAACAAGAAGATGCTCATGCATCAGCTCGACGGCGTTTTTGCCCGCTACGGATATGAAGACATCGAGACACCGACTTTCGAATATTTCGAGGTCTTTTCCAGTGATATCGGAACAACTCCGTCCAACGAACTCTATAAGTTCTTTGACAGAGACGGAAATACGCTTGTCCTCCGTCCCGACTTTACACCTTCTGTTGCGAGAGCGGTGGCCATGCATTTTCAGGACAATGCATTACCCGCAAGACTCTGTTATCAGGGAAATACTTTTGTCAATTCCCGTGAGTATCAGGGACGGCTGAAAGAGTCCACACAGATGGGCGTCGAACTCATAGGAGACGGGAGCGCTGCCGCGGATGCGGAAGTCATCTCTGTAATCTGTGATCTGCTTCTTACATCCGGTCTCAAAGACTTTCAGGTCAGTATAGGCGAGGTAAATTTCTTCAAATCTCTTGCCGAGAGATCCGGACTGGACGAAGAAACTGTCGAATCGATTCGTAAACTCATCTCGAACAAGAATTTCTTCGGCGTCAGCGAAGTTCTCGGACAGGCTCATGTTCCCGATGAGGTCAGAGAAGCATTGGAAGAACTTCCTCAGCTTTTCGGAGGGCCGGAGATATTTGAGAAGGCTGAAAAATACGCTCTTTCAGACCAGGAAAAAGAGGCAATACAGCGTCTCCGCGATATCCAGAGCATTCTGACGGAGAAGAAGCTTGATCGTTACACATCATACGATTTCGGCTCCCTCTCAAAGTATAATTATTACACCGGCATCATTTTCTCGGCTTTCACCTACGGTACGGGAGAACCGGTTGCAAGAGGAGGCAGATACGATAATCTTCTCGGCCATTTCGGTAAAGATCTGCCGGCCGTCGGCGTCGGTCTTTATCTGGATCAGCTGACCAATTGTCTGGAAAGGCAGCTGATTCCCTATGGCGCGGATGCGCAGATTGCCGGAAAGGGGGATAAGTCATGAGATATCTGACAATTGCTCTCACGAAAGGAAGGCTTGCCAACAAAACACTGCAGCTTTTCGAGCGGATCGGCGTTGACGCTTCCGGTGCGCTTGACAAAAATACAAGAAAACTGATATTTACAAACGAAGAGCTCGGACTCCGTTTCTTTCTCGCCAAAGGACCCGATGTCCCGACATATGTTTATTACGGAGCAGCCGATATAGGAATTGTCGGGCGGGATACGATCATAGAAGAAAATAAGACTTTATATGAAGTCCTTGATCTCGGTTACGGTAAGTGCCGCATGTGTGTATGCGGTCCTGCCTC
>CAMYVI010000091.1 GCA_947302185.1 uncultured Lachnospiraceae bacterium | reverse complement strand
ATGCTGCTGTCGGTATACCGTACTTCTGCATAAGCTCCTTGGAAAAGGCTTTGGAGCCCTCTAAAATGGCAGCATTTGCTCTCGGACCGAACACACGGAGATTTCTTTTCTCAAACACATCGACAATACCGCCGACAAGAGGATCATCCATTCCGATGATCGTGAGGTCTATGTTATTCAAAACGGCAAAATCAGCCAGTTTTTCAAATTCCATTGCTCCGATAGAAACGCACTCGGCAAACTCAGATATGCCCGCATTCCCGGGAGCGCAATATATTTTATCTACCTTCGGGCTCTTTGCGACCGCCCAGGCGATAGCATGCTCTCTTCCGCCGGATCCGACGATTAAAACTTTCATAATATCTCCTCCTTAAGTATCTGACTATTTGAAACGAACTTTTCCGTCAACGACCTCAATTCTGTCATTCGCGATAAGATTGATTGCTTCCGGCATAATTTTCCACTCTGCCTGCTCCATGATACGCTGTTGCAGCATTTTCGGGGTGTCACCATCCTCGACCGCAACTGCTTTCTGAAGTATGATGGGTCCCTCATCAAGTTCTTTATTCACAAAATGTACTGTCGCACCCGACAGTTTGACGCCTCTATCCAGAGCCGCCTCATGGACTTTAAGCCCGTAGTAGCCCAAGCCGCAAAAAGACGGTATAAGTGCCGGATGAATATTAATGATCTTATTGGGATAAGCGTCTATCAGTATTTCGGGAATCTTCACCAAACATCCCGCCAATACTATCAGATCAACGCCGAGCTCATCAATTTTGTCCTTAAGGGCTATATTGAAGTCTTCCCGTGTGCGATAACTCTTTGGAGA
This sequence comes from uncultured Lachnospiraceae bacterium, assembly GCA_947302185.1. The sequence continues at coordinate 8,403 of CAMYVI010000091.1, read as the reverse complement.
TACGACATATGCAGGAATCCCGGCATTTTCCGCCCGCTCGAGAGAATAGACTCCGGGATTATTGCTGATAACGCCTGCAATTTCAGCATTCGTCACAGTTCCGTCCTTTATGCCGTCAATTATTGCCTGAAGATTCGTGCCGCCTCCTGAGACGAGTACGGCCATTCGAAGTTTTTTTGCCATTTTTTCCTCCGGAAAGTACCATTTGTCAATCGGATAAAATTTCAGAAATCAAATGAGATCCACGCCCTTTTCGCCGGCAATGATCCTGCCTATCTCAAATGCCTTGTCACCGGAAGCTTCAATAGCTGCGATAGTCTTCTCCTTATCCTCCGCATTCACAGCCAGTACCATTCCGATGCCCATATTATATGTGTTATACATCATCTGCTCTTCAATTCCGCCGTTCTTCTGAATAAGCCTGAAAATTGCCGGAACCTCCTAACTCTCCCTGCTTAGGACAGCTCTTGGTCCTTCCTTCAGCATTCTCGGTACATTTTCATAGAATCCTCCGCCGGTTATATGGCTGCAGGCTTTGATCGTGACACCCGCCTCCCTGACACTGCGCAGAGCCTTCACATAAATTCTGGTCGGAGCAATGAGCGCCTCTCCGAGCGTTTTTCCGAGCTCATCATAGTATGTGTTCAGAGACTCTTTAGTCATCGGAAACACTTTTCTGACTAACGAAAAACCATTACTGTGAACGCCGGAAGATGCAATACCGATAAGAATATCTCCGTCAGACAGATCTTTTCCGGAAATAATATCTTTCTCGTCCACTACACCTACGGCAAACCCGGCAAGATCGTACTCATCCTCCGGATAAAAACCCGGCATCTCTGCCGTCTCGCCGCCGATCAGGGCAGCGCCGGACTGTATGCATCCTTCTGCAACTCCGCTCACGATTTCAGCTATTTTTTCCGGATAATTTTTCCCGCACGCGATATAATCCAGAAAGAAAAGCGGCTCTCCGCCCGCGCATGCAATATCGTTTACACACATTGCCACACAGTCAATGCCGACAGTATTATGCCTGTCAAGAAGGAAGGCGAGCTTCAGCTTGGTGCCCACGCCGTCGGTTCCGGATACCAGCGTCGGTTTCTCCATTCCCTTAAATTTTTCCATTGAAAATGCACCCGAAAAACCCCCGAGGTTCGTGAGAACTTCCGGCCGCATTGTTTTTCCGACATGCTCTTTCATGAGTTCTACTGACTTGTAACCAGCCTCAATATCCACTCCTGCACTTTTATAATCCATATGATTCCTTTCCTGCTGTAACTTCAAAGGCAATTTCCTATATCACTTCGTGTAATTCTTATATCCTACCTGCTGAAGCCTGGCGTCTTTCTCCATCACACCGGCCTTCTGAGAAGCTGAATAGGCCTTTAGCTTTTCAAGAAGCTCCGCATCTGAGGTGGCGAGGATCTTTGCTGCGAGCAACGCTGCATTTGCACCGCCGTTGATAGCAACTGTGGCTACCGGAATGCCGCTCGGCATCTGTACTATTGAGTAGAGACTGTCGCGTCCTCCCAGCGAAGTTGTATGCATCGGGATTCCTATTACGGGAAGCGGGAAAATTGCCGCACACATTCCGGGCAGATGCGCTGCCATACCTGCTCCGGCGATGATCACTTTCAAACCTCTTTCCTCTGCAGTCTTTGCATATTCAAAAAACTCATCCACTTCTCTGTGCGCAGATATAATATGCATTTCATAGCTGACGCCGAGTTCATCCAGAACCGCGGCAGCTTTGGCCATGACCGGCATGTCCGAATCAGACCCCATCAAAATTCCAATTTTTGCCATGTTCTCCTCATTTCCGCACTGACTTTATCTTCCGATTAACTGCCAGCACTTTTATTCACAGTTCCCGCTTTTACGCATTTTCCTGCTCTTCCCTGAAACTATCAAGCGGTACATTCAATTCTTCCGTCCCCGGCAGTACAAAACGCCCGTTCTCTATAATCGGAATCTCACTGCCTCCGTTCAGGAGAACCGTTATACAGTCAAGCTCTTCATAAGGAATCGTGATATCCGTATGACATCCGAAATAAGCTTTGCCGGGATCTGTCTTTCTGAGACATGATATTGAATTATCTCTCGCGATTATTTCCTTGCCGTCGGGATTATAGACCGGATTGTCTTCCTCCCAGCTGTAACAGGTATCGCCCATAGCAAAATGAGGACCTGTCTTCTCAGCTATCAGAATAGGAAGATACTTCTCGATACGATACTTTCTGCCCATAACATATGCATATGTATTGGTTCCGATCGCAAATTCCCCGATCGGCAGCGTCCTGTGGTGAAACAGGATATTGTCCTCTATATACTTCCTGCTTTCCTCCGGATCATCAAAATTTTCGCATGAATACTCTGTTATCATACCGTCCTTCAATGTAATTGAAAGATTTCTGAACTCAAATCCGTTCAGGAAAACTCTCGATACGAAAAGAACTCCGTTAGTCCCCATAAGCTGCGGAGTCGTGAATACTTCTCCGACAGGGATATTTACATCTGCAACGCAGTTTTCGAACACAGTCTGAGTATCTGTATTCCCGATCGGTTTAAAATACACGATGAGATCCGTAATATTTTCCCCGCGCCCTTTGACTCTTGCAGCATACCCTTTATCCAGAGCATCAATCAGTTTCTGCTGCAGTTGCTCATACTTCTCATTATCCAGCGTATTGATCCGAACGACTTCGTCAAATATTTCCCGAAAATCGTTTCCGATTGCCGGCATCGGGAAAGATATGATCGTAAAAGATCTCTCCTCCTGCCTGATATAACGGTGCGTGATCTGAGAGCCCTCATTTCTCATATAAACGCTCTTTTCCTGCTGCAACGGATCAAGATTGATATTGTTCCCGCACTCACGCGGAGAAAAAGGTTTCTCACCGAAGGTTTCAAGAACAGCGGGACCTGCATGTGCATAAGCAAGCTCTTTAACCTTCTCATAGCCTTCCCGAAGAGCACGCAGCCTTCTCGTCACATACTCGTCATCCAGAATAAGACCGATATCATCCCTGTGATCATAGTCAAATTGCATATTGGGGATTGCGCCCGTATATCCGTTCTTCCGATTCGAGGTCCCGGTAACAAGGCGGTAAGGCGCACGGACAAATGTCGCCGAAAGGCCCATTCTCCCGAACTCCTCCATCGCATACCTCATCATACGCTCGAACCCGATCTGATATACAATCTGAACCGTCCTCTTATCGGAAAGGCTCTTCCGCGCATGTTCAAATCCCCTGCGGTATCCTTCGACGAACGTTTGCGCCATAGCCCGGACTTTTTCATCGGGCAGAGAATTCAGATACGCGGCGCACTCTTTCACGTCATCTGAGATGTACTCTCCGAAACGGTAAAGATAATCCGTATCGCTAAGATCCGCATTTCTGATTATCTCCGCTACGAAATCCATCTCCGGATCCACCTGGCGTCTGATCCTGTCAGATATAAAATCCGGCATATAATCTTCAAGATAAGATCTGAAAATAGCCTTTACTCCCTCATATCCGGGAATCTCATCTCCCTGAAAATCGCCGTATATTTCAAGAAACAGCTCATACAAAACACATACGCCTTCGTCATCTTCCTCAAAAACACAGGGGATGATTCCTCTCAATTCTGCGTAGACCGCAGAAAGAAGCGGTCCCATAGGGAATCCGAGTTTTTCTGCCGCATAATCCGGATTGGCATAAGATGTATCGTAGTTCTCCGGAAGAATATCTTTATATAAATCATAATTATTGCTGTCAATCCTTACAGACAGCAAAAACTCACTTACTCTGCGGAAATAATCCGCATATGGTTCCGGTACACAGGATTCGCCGGGTATTTCGGCAAGCCTGCCCAGAGCCAGCTCCATTCTTTCATTCATCAGCGAAGCCCCCTGAGAAGCAATGTAAGCCAGCCGATCATAATCACTCCGCAGCTGATCGAGCCGATCACGGAAAGGCGCTGTGATACATCCCTGTCGGCAAATGACTTCATACCTACATAAAACCCGTAAACCGACAGCAAGGTTGCTCCGATTGCAATAAGTCCCACGATGCTCCCGGCTTTTCCGCCTGCTGCAAATGAGATAATGGTGTCCACAAGAAAAAGAGCCACAGAAATGCATGCGATTATCACGGATGCACGTCCCCCTTCGGAGTAGTCCTTACCCACAAAACGATATTTTCTTTTTTCCGCCATAACCGACCTCTTTTAATTCCCGGCACCGTACTCTTCGTAATATGCATCGATAGCAGATTTGATCGTATCGTCAATGACAACTCTGCCCTTATACTCTCTGTTGTACAGATGCTCGATTACTTCAGCCATAGTTACGATAGCGCATGTTTTAAGCCCGTAGCTTTCTTCTATCTCTTTGAGAGCGCTCTTCGTACCGGTCCCTCTCTCCATCCTGTCAACGGAGACGACCAATCCGATTATGTCAACATCACCCTGGGCACGAATAATCGGCACAGTCTCACGGATAGATGTTCCGGCTGTAGTGACATCCTCGATAATAACGACTTTATCCCCGTCACCGATCGGGCTGCCGAGCAGGATTCCCTTATCACCGTGATCTTTAACTTCCTTCCGGTTCGAACAGTATCTGATATCTTTGCCGTATTCTCTGCTGATTTCCATGGTGGCTGCGACAGTAAGCGGAATTCCCTTATAAGCCGGTCCGAACAGAACATCAAAATCGAGTCCGAAATTCTGACTGATAGCCTTGGCGTAATATCCTCCGAGACGGGACATCTGTCCGCCGTCCCGGTAGAAACCGGTGTTGATAAAGAAAGGTGTCTTTCGTCCGCTCTTTGTCACAAAATCACCGAATTTAAGGACCCCGCAGTCAACCATGAACTCAATAAATTCTTCCTTATATCTCTCCATTTTTTTCTCCTCTATTGCGATGAATCTTTATTCTACACATCCGATTATTTCATGAATATCCTGTATGTTGCGGTTCTCCAGAAAATCCCGGATACCGACTGCTATCTCACGAGCCGCATATGGATTTCGAAAACTCGCAGTTCCGACAGATACACAAGTGGCTCCTGCCATAAGGAATTCTATAGCGTCCGAAGCATTTGCGATACCTCCCATTCCGATAACAGGAATATTGACGGCATGAGCGGCTTCATATACCATCCGAAGTGCTACCGGCTTGATAGCCGGTCCGGAGAGGCCCCCGGTCCTGTTCGCGAGTGCAAATGTCCTTCTGTCAATATCAATTTTCATTCCGGTAAGCGTGTTAATGAGAGATATTGCATCAGCCCCGCCGCTCTCCGCTGCTCTCGCACACTCCTTGATATCTGTCACATTCGGCGACAACTTCATGATTACAGGCTGTTTCGCGTGTTTTTTTACTTCCGCGGTAATTGCCTCAATCGATTTCGGATTTGTTCCGAATGCAATACCGCCCTCTTTTACGTTTGGGCAGGAAATATTGATTTCCAGCATATCGACCTTTTCATGAGCAAGCCTGTCCACGACATTCAGATATTCTTCTGTCGCATGACCGCAGACATTCACGATGATTTTCGTATCATATTTCTCAAGGAACGGAAGATCCCGGCTTATAAAGACATCTATTCCCGGATTCTGCAGACCGATTGCATTCATCATGCCGGAAGCTGTCTCAATGATTCTCGGCGTAGGGTTCCCCGGCCAGGGCCGATCAGCCACTCCCTTAGTCACGACAGCACCGAGCTCAGACAGATCAAAGAATTCGCCGTATTCCATACCGGACCCGAAGGTACCGGATGCGGTCATTACGGGATTCTTAAAGGTGACCCCCGCAATTGTTACTTCTGTACAAGTCATGTAAGATCCACCTCCTCGGCAGGAAAAACGGGTCCGTCTTTACATATTCTCGCATTATTCACATGTGAATGACCGTCAATGCCGGTTGTCCTGCAAACACATGCAAGGCATGCACCTATTCCGCAGGCCATTCGCTCCTCCATGGATACATAACACGAAATACCTTCTTCGGCCGCATATGCTTTAAGCGCCCTAAGCATGGGTTTCGGACCACATGAAAAAATCACATCCGCTCTGACGTCATCAGACCTGATCGCGTCGATTACATTTCCGCAGATACCCAGAGAACCGTCCTCCGTCGCAATATGTACTTCCGCTTCGGATTGCAGGTCTGCAAGAAGATAAGAATCCGACCTGTATCCGACCGCAAATGCTTTATTCTTTAATTTACGGGCACACGAAAGGAGCGGTGGGATCCCGATTCCGCCGCCCACAAGAAGGACACGGCTTTCTGAATACTTGTCCACGGGAAATCCGTTACCCAGCGGTCCGAGTATATCGATAGTGTTCCCGGAACGAAGCTTTGAAAATTCCAAAGTTCCTGCACCGGCTATCCTGTAGACCAAACGGATAGTCCCCTGCTCTGCTGAAAAATCACAGATAGAAATCGGTCTCGGCAGAAGACGTGAAGCATCTTTCGAATACAGTGAGACGAACTGTCCCGGGACAATTTCTCCGGCAAAGGAAACTTTCAGTACGAGGCTGTATATTCCCGCCGCAATACTCTCCTGAGAAAGCACAGTTGCCAATTCTTTTGTCATTCTATTCCTTTCTTACGGGCAGCAGCCCGATTCAAGTCTTTCTCGCGATACCCGGCTCGGAATGCGGGTCAGTGTCAACCGGTATAATACCGAATCCGGTATTCACGGCAAAGACATTTTCAGCCTAGTGCCTGTGCTATGTCATCTTTCATATCAAGGACAGCCTCCCTTGCTGCATCGGCGTATCCCGCTTCACCGTAACCGGCATACTTCTCTTGCTTCCAAGCGGCGATAATGCCTCTGGATGAGTTGACGATTGCACCGAGCCCGTCATCGTTAAAGAAATGAACAAGGTCCTTTCCTTTGCCTCCCTGTGCTCCGTAACCCGGTACGAGTATATAAGACTTCGGCATTATCTTCCTGAGCCTCTTCCCCATTTCAGGATAGGTAGCCCCGACTACAGCGCCGACCTCTGAGTATCCGCATGCATCCTCTGAGGGATCCATACAGGACTCTGCCCACTCGTTGACCTTTTCACCCACGATTTCATAAACAGGCTTGCCGCTGACTTCCTGATCCTGGAATTCTCCGCTCGAAGGGTTGGACGTCTTTACAAGCACAAATATACCGCGATTATTGGCGCTGCAGATATCCAGAAACGGCTTTACTCCGTCGCTTCCCAAATACGGATTTACAGTTGCGAAATCTTCATCAAAAGGAGCAATCTCAGTACTGCCTACCTTAACCTTACCGAGATGTGCCGTAGCGTAAGCCGCAGATGTGGAACCGATATCCCCTCTCTTTACATCCCCTATTACAACCAGACCTTTCGATCTGCACAGATCGACCGTCCGCTTAAAAGCAATGAGGCCCGGTATTCCGAACTGCTCATACATGGCTATCTGAGGCTTGACAGCCGGCACAAGATCACTGACCGCTTCCACAATCCCCTCATTGAATCTGTATATTATTTCTCCTGCCGCTTCCAGAGTCTCACCCTGATCTTTTATCACAGCAGTCCGAATATACTCCGGAACGAATCCGAGCATCGGATCCAGACCTACTACTATGGGTGCCTGTGTCTTCTTGATGTTTGTAATCAGTTTACCTATCATATTCTTCTCCCGAAATTGTACTGGAAATACTGCGTGCGCTTAGATCATCGTCAAGAGACCACGATAATACTTTTTCATATAATACACGAAAGAATCCTCTAATTCAAGTAGACCTGAGCTGTGTACGAAATGCAAAACACAAGAATAATGCTTGTTTCAAATATGAGTATCATACTCGTTCAGACATATTCAGTATTATTCTTTTCAGGCTCAAAAAAGTCTTCAAAAACGACGAAAATGCTGATATATTAAATAAAAATCGGCATTTTCCCTTGACGTTTAAGTAAGGCAAGTTTATAATGCTTTTTGGTAAAGATATATGGAATATACTGTAGTTCACTGGAAAGCCGAGCTTGTATGGGAACCATATAAATCCGGCAGTCAGTGAATTTTGTTTTCCTTAAAATCTGATCTGACGTTTTTATCATATATCATATGGAGGGAATTCTGATGAACAAGGGTACTGTGAAATGGTTCAACGCCGAAAAAGGATATGGATTCATCACCGGTGAGGACGGAAATGATGTATTCGTACATTTTTCTGCCATTCAGGCTGATGGATACAAGTCACTTGACGAAGGCCAGGCAGTAACATTCGATCTTCAGCAGGGCAACCGCGGTATGCAGGCTGCTAATGTTGTCAAGTTATAATCGATAGAGTGCTATCAGATAATAGCAGAGGACCGCTGCATTTAAGCAGCGGTCCTTTTTAAATCTCTGACGCAGAATTCTCGTGACTTAAGTCGTGAGATGAATGCGCAAAA